>JAEYZV010000592.1 GCA_023427865.1 Acidobacteriota bacterium | reverse complement strand
CGGCCAGAGCCACCGCGTCGGCATGTCCAACCGCCGGACGCACGACCCCACGCCGGAGTCCAACGCGCAGATCGTCGCCTTCTTCGAGCATTTCCTGAAGAACGGCTGACGCACGGCGGCGGTGCGGAGCCCGACGCCTACGTCCCTGTAGCGGTGAGGGCGCGGTGCTGCCGGGCGCAACCGCGAGCAGCAACCCGCCCACAGTGCCAGCCAGGCTGCCGGCGAGCGCCGCGCCAAGCGTGCCGCCAATCCAGCGACGTGCGACGAGCCTCGCCGCCTGACGCAGCCGGAGCCACACGACGAGCGCGGCCGACCGCATTCCCTCGTGGGCGGCCATGAGGGGCACGTCTCCGGCGCCGGGCACCAGGTGGCGCGTATCCCGGAGCAGCGCACGCACGTGCGCTTCGCGAGGATGCCCGTCGAGTCGCCGAAGCGCCTCGACCGTGCCGAGTGCGTGGAGCCGTTCGGCGGCGTCACGCTGCTCTTCCCGTGCGGCGTCCGTGCCTGGCGCCGAGGCCAGCGTTGCCAGCAGCGGCGCGAAGGGATCGCTGTCCTGCGGGTCGTCTACGAGCCCGGCCGTGGACGGGGCGGACGCAGGTACGTCCTCCTCTTCGACGAGGTCGGCGCACACGAACTGGTAGCCGTGACGCGACACCGTGCGGATGAACTGCGGATCGCGCGGATCGTCGCCGAGTGTCCGGCGCAGCGTGCGGATGGCCTGGCTGAGCGCACTGTCGGACACGATGACGTCGGTCCACACGCGATCGAAGATGTCGCGGCGGTGGACCGCTTCGGAGCGGCGCTCGATGAGGAAGAGGAGGAGGTCGAAGTAGCGGGGGATCAACGGCACGGGCTCGCCGCTGCGCAGGAGCATCCGCTGGCGCGGCGAGAGCACGAACGCGGCGAAGCGGTAACGCGGCACGGCACGAAAGGGTACCCGATGCATCGCCGGAGCCGCGCGGCGCGACGATCACCGGCAGGGCGCGCACCGGAGCCCACGGCGTCGACCCGTGGCCTCCGGTACCCCGTTCGTCCGGCCGTCAGCGCTTGCGGCTGGCCGTCTTGCGCGTCGCCTTCCTGCTCGATGCCTTCGTGGTGCGGCGCGCGCTGGCCGACTTCGAGGCCGCCCGCCTCGTCGTCGACGACTTGGCCGATCGCTTGGCGGTCCGCTTTGCCGAACGTTTGGCCGTCCGCTTTGCCGACCGCTTCGCGGTGGACTTGCGTGTCGTCTTGCGCGTGGACGTGCGCCGCGCCGGCGACCGGCTCGCGGCGGCGCGGGTGCTCTTCTTCGCACTGCGCTTCGCGGTCCGCTTGCCGGTGCGCTTGCGCGCGCCCCTCGTCTCGCCGGCCTCGCGCCGTTGCTTGTTGACGGTGCGTGCGGCGATCTCCTCGGCGCGCTCCTCGCCCGCGCCGCGTTCCTCGGCCGACTCCTTGATGTGCTGGTATTGTCGCTTGCGCTTCGCGCTCTTCACGCCACGTGGCGGCATGCACGTTCCTCCTCGTGAACCGCGCCGACGATCGGTCGCTACCCTGCTTGTCGGCGCTGGAGCACGTGGTCATTAGAAGGAGGAAGGAAGAAGGAGGAAGGAACAAGGAGGAAGAGGGAAGGGGGAAGGGGGAAGGGGGGAAGGAGAAGACGTAAGGACCAGGAGGTTCAGCGGCGACGGCCGCGCATCCGGTGCGCGAGGGCGGCCACGGCGAGGAGCACGAGCGCGGGCGGTGCGGGCACCTGCTGCACCTCGAGCGCGATTGTCTTCGTGGTCACCACGCCCTCGAACTCACCCGTGTCGTCGTCGTACACGAGGTTGTCGGCCGAGAGCGTGAACATGCCGCCGAGGATGTCGGCCGACACGCCGAGCGCGGCTGCGAGCGCGGCCTCGAGCGTGCCGCTCGCGATCGTGCCGGTGATCGTGCCCGTGCAGATGCTCGGGTAGAGGCACGGCTCGACGGTTGCCATGGTGATCGCCATCGGCCCTGCCGTGAAGAGACCGGAGAAGAGCGTGCCAGAGGCGATCGGGATCGCGCCGTCGTACGCAGCGCCGTCGATCGTCAGGCCCGATCCGCCGGCGTAGTGCAGCAACGTGGAGGCGGGATTGCTCTCGTCGACGCTCACGAACGCGCCGCTGCTCCACTGCAGACGCGCGGGGTCGGTGTCGGCGAGGCCGAGCTGCAGGAGCAGGGGGCCTGCCCCGAAGTCGGTCGTCAGGTCCGTGAGGTCGCCTGAACTGCTCGTCGGAGCGCCGGGATGCGCCGGCGGCCGCATCATCTCGATTTCGTTCGTGCCGGCGGTGCCGTCGGCGCCGCTGAACACGATCAGCGCGCCCTGCGAGGGCAGCGGCGCCAATACGATGGTGGCGGCAAGCAGGCGTGCGAGCGTTCGTGCAGTCATCTGACCTCCTCCTCCGCCCGTTCAGGCGGTACGTCGGATCTCGGTACGGGAGGGACGACTGCAAGAACGAACGCCGGCCGGATCCCGCACATGGCCGGGCTTGGGCGAGCCACATTCCGCGTCCGGCCCGCTTCCCCGCGACGCGCCCCGCCTCGTTGCCGCCGAGCGACAATGACGTCGGCGGGCCCGGTCACCATGGCCGTCGCCGACGCCAGCCAGGAGACGGCGGATGTTCGAGGTGTGTCGCGAGTACCGGTTCGAGGCGGCCCATCGGCTGACCGCGCTGCCCGATGGTCACAAGTGCGCGCGGCTGCACGGGCACTCCTTCATCGTCGAGCTGCACGTGCGCGGACGACTCGACGAAGGGAAGGGCTGGCTCGTCGATTTCTACGACGTGGACACGGCCTGGGCGCCCTGCCACGACGCCCTGGATCACCGCTACCTCAACGACGTCGACGGCCTCGACAACCCGACGAGCGAGATTCTCGCGCGCTGGATCTGGTCGAGAGTCAAGCCTGCGCTGCCGCTGCTGCACCGCATCGTGGTGCGGGAGACCTGCGACTCCGGCTGCACGTACTTCGGAGATGACGACGAACGAGCGTGACGTCGCCCGCTGCTGGGACGACAACGCCGACACCTGGACGGCCCTATCGCGTGCCGGGTACGACGTGTACCGCGACGGCCTCAACACGCCGGCGTTCCTGGCGATGCTGCCGGACGTGCGTGGGCTCCACACGCTGGACATCGGCTGCGGCGAGGGCCACAACACGCGGCTGCTCGCCGCCCGCGGCGCGCACGTGACCGCGCTCGATGTGTCGCGCGCGTTCATCGCTCACGCCACGGCTGCCGAGCGCCACGAGCCTCTTGGCGTGCGTTACATGCACGCGAGCGCCCTCGCGCTGCCCGTCCGCGACGAGAGCTTCGACGCCGCGACGGCGTTCATGTCGATGATGGACGTGCCCGACGCCGCGCGGGCGTTCGTCGAGGCCCACCGCGTGCTGCGAGCCGGCGGCTTCCTGCAGATGTCGATCGAGCACCCGTGCTTCTCCACACCGCACCGGCGCAACCTCCGCACGCGCGACGGGCGGACGTATGCGTTCGAGATCGGCCGCTATTTCGAGCGACTCGAAGGCGGGATCAGCGAATGGACGTTCTCGGCGGCGCCGCCCGAGGTGCGCGCAGGCGCCGCGCCGTTCCGCATTCCGCGCTTCACGCGCCCGCTGGCCGAGTGGCTGAACCTGCTCGTCGACGCAGGCTTCACGATCGAGCGCTGTGAGGAACCGCGTCCGACCGAGGCTGCCGTCGCGAGGTACCCGAGGTTGCAGGACGCGCAGGTGGTGGCGTACTTCCTGCACGTCCGGGCGCGGAAGCCGTGGCCGACGCACGGGACCGCACCGCCATGACGCCCGATGCGGCCGCGGCATGGCCGCTCCCGGTCCCCTACGACTTCTTCGAGACCACGCGACTGCTTCGCACAGGACCGCGCGACCCCACGATGCAGCGCGAACCGGACGGGTTCTGGAGGACGGCACACACGCTCGACGGCCCCGCCACCGTACGCGTGACGGTCGGCGACACGCTGCGCGCGGAGGCCTGGGGACCCGGTGCCCATGCCGTGCTGCCCGAGGTCGCGCGCTGGGTGGGACTGCACGAGGAGCCATGGCACCTCCCCGCGCATCCGGTCACCGATCGGCTCATGGCGGCACACCGTGGCTTGCGCGGCACGGACACGCGCGACGTCTTCGAGGCGCTCGTGCACACGGTGTTGCACCAGCTCGTCACGTGGGAAGAAGCGGCCATCAACTGGCGGCGCCTCTGCCTCGCGCTCGGCGAGGCCGCACCGGGCCCGATGGCAGCGCTGCGCCTCTCGCCGACGCCGCGTGCCATCAGGGCGGCAGGGACGCTCCCGATCGAGATGGCGAGGATCGGCGCGAGGCAGGCACGCACGATCGTGGAGGTGGCGCGTGTTGCGCACGCCTTGCGTCGCGTCGCCGACCTCCCGACAGACGCTGCAGCAGACCTCATGGGCAGGGTGCGCGGCATCGGCCCGTGGACGGCGGCCACGGCGCTCGGCATGCGCCTCGGTCGCCCGGAGCCGATTCCGCTCGGCGACTTCCACCTGCCCAACACGGTCGCGTGGGCACTCGCCGGCGAACCCCGCGGCGACGACGCGCGGCTGGTCGCGCTGCTGGAGCCGTTCGGCGGGCAGGCATTCCGCGTAATCCGATTGATCACGGCCGCCCGCATCGAGGCGCCGAAGCGCGGCCCCCGCTTCGCATGGCGGCAGCACAGGCGCCGCTGACCGTAGCTGTCGGGCCTTGCCCGACGGGCAGCTCTCCGCCGGCGGCGCTACCGCTTCCCTCTGGCCTTCGCTGCACGCAGGAACGTGGCCTCGTTCACGAGCCGGATCCTGTGGCCCTCGGCGCGCAGGCGTTCGTAGTCGAGCAGCTTCCGTCCTCTGCTTCCCGCGCCGTAGTCCTTCGACGGCGCACCGAAGACGACCACCGTCGTCGCGGCAGTGACACCGGAGGCCACCGTCGCGCCGGCGCGCCGCGCCATGGCGGCGGCGCGCGCGCGTGGGATCGACAGCGCCCCGGTGAACACCACCACCGCGCCACGAAGCGACGTCAGTCTCTGGTAGCGGAGCTCCTGCGGCCGCGATCGGAGCGCCTCGACGAACTCCGCGGCCGTCGGGTAGCGGCTGGTCTCCGGCCCGATGCTGCGCTGGATGATGCCCTTGACGTGATCAGAGCAGGGCAGCGCCGCCACGTCCCTCGACCCGTGCCGCTTCGGGTGGCCCGACAGCAGCATCGCCAGCAGCTGTCCGAGCTGGTACACGTCCTGTTGCCGCTTCCAGAGTCGCAGGCCACCTACCCGCATCACCTCGTTCACGAACGCGGGATTCTGTGCGTCGTTCTCGACGCCGCGGCCGTAGGCGATGTGGCGGGCGATTCCGAAGTCGGCGAGCTTGAGCGTGCGATCGCCCATGACGAAGATGTTGTTCGGCGTCAGGTCGCGGTGCACCGCGTGCATGCGGTGCAGGCGGTCGGTCGCACGCGCGATGCCGAGCACCTGCGCCTTCGCCCTCCGCTCGGAGAAGGCGCCATGCGTCGTCAGGAAGGTCGTGAGGTTGCCGTTCTCGGCAAGCTCGGTCACGAGCACGTGTCGCGGGCGGCCGCTGCCGATGTGCACGAACGTGTCGAGCACCTGGATCACGTGCGGCACGCCGCGAAGCAGCTCACCGAAGTACGCTTCCCGGTGCCAGGTGCTTATCGCCGCCGGCTCGATGAACTTCACGCAGCAGGGCGACGTTTCTCCGGTCAGGACGACGCGGCGCAC
>JAEYZV010000504.1 GCA_023427865.1 Acidobacteriota bacterium | reverse complement strand
GTCGGGCACACCCTGGGCAGGCGTCGCGGGGGCGTGGCTGTCGCTCGCGCTCTCGTGCGCGGGCGGCTGGGCAGGCTCGGCATCCTGTGCCACGACAGGAGCGGCGATGGCGAGACCTCCGGCGAGCACCACGAGGGTGAACAGCCGGGTCGTCGTCGCGCGTCCGTGACTGCGGCGCGTGTTCGTCATCGTGATCATGCGCGGGTGCGGCCAGCGAGACGGTCGGCGAGCTGCTGGCCGAGGACCTCGGCGTCGCGCTCGAGCTGCACGCGAGCCTGTTCGGCCTCGGTGGTCAAGGTCACGCGGGCGGTCTCGAGTTCGCGGTCGGCCTGTTCGCGGGCGGCGGCGAGCATGGCGGTCCGTTCGTCCTGGCCCTGCTTCCGCATCTCGTCGAGTTCGCGGTAGAAGATGGCCCGGGCAGCGGTCGTCTTCGAGTCGAACTCCTCGCCGGCGCGACGTGCCTCCGCAGCGCTCCGTTCGGCCAGGGCACGCGCGGACGTCACCGCCTCCTCACGCGCGTGCATCACGCGCAGGAGTGGCTTGAAGAACAGCTGCTGCAGGACCACGGTCAGCAACAGCACGAACGCGATGACCCACAGGACCGACAGGTCCGGTAACACGGTGCCTCCGGGAATAACCGACGTGGACGGGCTCGCCCCGCCGCAGGCAAGATACGGGCACTGGGGTGATTCAGCGTGCCCGCCGAAACACCGATTTATACCACCATTTGTGAAATCGGCGCAATACGGACGCCCCTTCGTCACCCTGCGCGTCGGCCGCGACCGGCCAGCGCGGCACACGACACGGCCCGCTGGGACAGCGGGCCCTACCATCTTTGGCCGACAGGTGTGGCACACGGCCCCGCTGGGACAGCGGGCCCTACCATTGCGGCTGCGGGCGGTGTTGCTGGAAACGCTCAGCGGAGGCGGACGTGGGGCTCGCCTTCGCCTCGCGCAGTGACGGCGCCAACGATGGCCGCCGGCACCTCGGCGGCCTCGAGCGCAGCCATGACTGCGCCTGCCACGGCCGCGTCCACCGCCGCGAGCAGGCCGCCTGACGTCTGGGGATCGAAGGCGAGCGCCACGAGGTCGTCTGGCAGGCCGCCGTCGTCTACCTGTGCGCCGAAGTGTGCGCGGTTGTTGACGAGCCCGCCGGTGCGGTTGCCGAGCGCCAGCTCCCTCGCACCGGGCAACAGGGGAACGGCGGACATGTCCAGCGCGATCGTGACGTCGCTGGCCACCGCCATTTCGCACGCGTGTCCCGCGAGGCCGAACCCGGTGACGTCGGTGCAGCCGTGCACGGCACCCGGCACGAGCAGCAACGCTTCGGCAGCAGCCCGGTTCGTGCGCCGCATGGACGCGACGGCCGCCTCGAGCGTCGCGGCATCGGTGCGCCCGAACTTCGCGGCAGTGGCAACGATGCCCGTGCCGATGGCCTTCGTGAGCACGAGCGTGTCGCCGACACGGGCGCCGGCGTTGGTCCAGACGTGCCCCGGCGAAACGAGGCCCGTCACCGCGTAGCCGAACTTCACCTCGGCATCCTGCACGGTATGGCCGCCGAGCAGGGCGACGCCGCACTCCTGCAGCGCCGACATCCCGCCGGCGAAGATCGCCTTGACGATCTCCGACGGAAACCCCTTGGCGGGAAAGCCGGCGATGGCGAGCGCGGTGATCGGCCGCGCGCCCATCGCGTAGACGTCACTGACCGCATTCGCGCCGGCAATGCGTCCGTATGCGAACGGGTCGTCGACGATCGGCGTGAAGAAGTCCACCGTCTGCACCAGTGCCATGTCCCCCACCACGAACACACCGGCATCGTCCGCGTTCCGGTAGTCGACCAGGACACGGGGATCGGAGGGCACGGGCAGGTCGCTCAGCACCTGAGCGAGCTCGCCGGCGGCGAGCTTGCTCGCTCAACCGGCGCAGGCGGCGTAGTCGGTCAGTCTCTTCATCGGTGTCGGGATTGGGGACTCGGGGTTGGGGACTCGGGATTCGGGATTCGGGGTTCGGGATTCGGGAACCGAATCCTGATTCCGTCGCTATTCGCTTACTTTTCGGCGAGCAGCTCGTACAGGCGTATCAGTTCGTCTTCGCTTACGAATTCGATCTCGAGCCGGCCGCCCTTGCCCTTGCGGTGGATGGTCACGCGCGTGCCGAGGACGACGCGCAGCTTCTCCTCGGCCTGGCGCGTGTGCACGTCCTTGGCGGGCTCCTGCGGTTCGTCGGCCGGCGTCACCGCCGGCTCGGACAGCTTCCTGGCCAGCGCCTCGGTGGCGCGCACCGAGAGCCCGCCGGCGATCACCCGGTCGACCGCGCGCAGCAGGGCCGCAGGATCCTCCACCGCGAGCAGCGCGCGTGCGTGGCCCATCGAGAGTTCACCGGAGGCGACGCGTGCGCGGACCTGGTCGGGCAGGCGCAGCAGGCGCAGGTGGTTGGCGACGGTGGCCCGGTCCTTCCCCACCGCGGCGGCGATCTGCTCCTGCGTGAGGCCGGACTCCTCGCCGAGCCGCTTGTACGCCAGCGCCTCCTCGATCGGGTTCAGGTCCTCACGCTGGATGTTCTCGATGAGCGCCGTCCTGAGCAGATCCTCGTCGTTCACCTCGACGACGTGGATGGGGAGCTTCAGCAGGCCGGCGATCTGCGCCGCACGCCAGCGCCGCTCGCCGGCGACGATCTCGTAGCGCTCTCCCTTGCGGCGGACGACGATCGGCTGCACGAGCCCGGTCGTGCTGATCGACTCGGCGAGCTCCTGCAGCCTGTTCTCGTCGAACCGTGAGCGCGGTTGCGAGGGGTTCGGGTCGATCAGGTCGAGGTCCACCTCGCGCGAGGCGGGGCGCGGCTCCGGCGCTGCAGCGGCCGGCACGGGCGGCTCGACGGGCTTGGGCTTCTCGGGGATCAGGGCGCTCAGTCCGCGTCCCAGGGCTTGGCGGCGATCGGGTTTCGGGGCCACGGTCAGGCCTTTGCGGCAGTGGCGCGCTGGACCGGCGCGCCGTTTCTCTTCAGCAG
>JAEYZV010000440.1 GCA_023427865.1 Acidobacteriota bacterium | reverse complement strand
GACCAGGGCTGAGCGTCGGGCGAGGCACGACGCCTACGCCGTGACGGTTTCGGGCTCCACCGATCCCAGGCCGAGCGCGGCGAGCCGCAGCTGGCAGCGCCGCAGCTCCTCGGCGTACTCCGAGTTGAGCACGCGCGTATAGGTGCCGTCGGGTTCGTGGATGTAGTCCCAGAGCCCGCTGTTGTGCCAGTGCGCAGGATTCTCCCACTCGAACCTGTCGAGGATGGGATAGAGGCAGATGCCCTCGAGCGGGACCCCGGCCGTGACGGCGAGCGCCACTTCGTCCGTGATCTCGCGAATCCACGCCGCGCGCCCGACGCCGACGTGGCTCGTCTCGCTGATCAACAGCGGCCGCTCGTACCTCGCGTAGACCTCCTTCAGCAGCACGTGCAGCGGCACCCAGCGTGGGTCACGCGGATGAACGTGCCAGTGCAGCTTGGCGCCACCCGGCTCCTCCCACTGGTTGTCGTGGTAGAAGTTCACGCCGATCACGTCGAGGTAATGCGCCACGCCGCCGAGCTCCGGCTCCCGCAGGCCGGCGATCATGTCCCACGCCTCGAACTGGCTCTCGCGCATGGCTGCCGCCCGTCCGTCGCGATCGGGCTGCCCCTTCGGCGGAACGACGTGGATCAACGGCTCGACCGAGACGAAGCGGGCCCGGGGATCGACGGCTCGAATGGCGTCGACGGCCGCGATCCAGGCGCGCACGAGTTGCCGCTTCAGCTCGGCGCCGCGCCCGTGGCCGAACGGGTGGAACCAGCCGACCTCGCCCGCCGCCCAGCAGTGGAACGAGAGCTCGTTGATGGGCGTGTAGAACGGCACGCCATCACCGGCGGCCTTCACGAATCGCGCACACTCGCCGGCGAAGCGCGCGAATCGCGGCACGAACTCCGGCCCGAAGACGTCCACGTCGTCGGGCACGCCGTAGTGCAGCAGGTCCCAGATGACCTGCACGTCGTTGTCGCGCGCGGCCTCCGCGTAGGGCCTGACGGAGCTGAAGTCGAAGACGCCCGGCGTGGCCTCCACGAGATGCCAGCGGATGGTGTCGCGCGCGGTGGCGATGCGTACGTCGGACAGGCGCGCGTAGTCGGCCTCGACGAACCGGTCGTGCAGCGTCGCCGCGAGCAAGTCCAGGCGGTGACCCGCACGCGTGACGTGGCAGGCCGATTCGAAACCCGCGAGCCAGAACGACTCGAACAGCGAGGGCAGGAACGTGACAGGTGTGGACATGTGCAGGTAGCGGACCCGTGTCCGGGATCTCGCCTGCACATCGCAAGGCACGTTCCCCGTCGGCAGCCGGCGCGCTGAGCGAAAACGACCGGTTTTCCTTGCCTATTATGCCGTCGTTCGCCATCGCGCGGACGGCCCGCCGTCACCCCGCTCCGGTCTGCCGACGATCACCCGGCGGCCGCGACGTCCTCCACGTCCGCGGCGGGTGCGGCAAGCGTGTCGCGCACCCTGGCCTGGCTCCGCGCGAGCTCCTGCGCGTACGGCTCGTACAGCACGCGGCGCAGCGTCCCATCGGACTCGCGGACGAAGTCCCACAACCCGCTGTTGTGCCAGTGCCCCGGATCGTCCCACTCGAAGCGATCGATGATCGGGTAGAGGCACACGCCCTCGATCGGCACACCGGCGCGGAGCGCCAGGCACACTTCATCGGTCATCTCGCGGATCCACTCGGGGCGGCCGACGCCGACGTGGCTCGTCTCACCGACGAAGATGGGACGTCGATACCGCGCGTACGCCTCGGCGACGAGCCTGTGGAACGGCACCCAGCGCGGGTCGCGCGGGTGAACGTGCCAGGCGATCTTCTCGCCGCCCGGCACCTCCCACTGGTTGTCGTGGTAGAAGTTCACGCCCATCACGTCGAGCGCATCCGCGCGGCCGCCGAGCTCCGGATCGCGCAGGCCGGCAATCATGTCCCAGGCCTCCCACTGCGACGCGCGCTGCGCAGCCGCACGTCCCTCGACGTCGGGCAGCCCGAGCGGCGGCACGTTGTGGATCACCGGTTCGACCGACACCAGGCGGGCGCGCGCGTCCACCGCCCTGATGGCGTCGACCGCCGCGATCCAGGCGCGCACGAGCTGCCGCTTGAGCTCGTAACCGCGACCGCGGGCGTAGGGATAGAACCAGCCCACCTCCCCGGCCGCCCACGAGAAGAACGACAACTCGTTGACCGGCGTGAAGAAGGGCACATCGTCGTACCGGCTGCGGACGTATCTCGCCGCAGCCTCGGCGAACGCCGCGAAGCGCGCCGGGAAGTCGGGGTCGTAGAGCTCGACGCCGCAGGGCGTGCCGTAGTGCAGCAGATCCCACACGAGCTGCAGGCCATGCCGCTGCGCCGCCTCGACGAACGGGTCCACGGACGAGAAGTCGAACCGGCCCGGTCGCTGCTCGATGAGGTGCCAGCGCATGGTGTCCCGGACCGTGGTGATCCCGACAGAGACGAGACGCGCGTAGTCTTCCGAGACGAACCGATCGTGCTGCGTGGCGGCGATCATGTCGAGCCGTTCGCTGCAATCGGTGATGTGCGTGGCCGATTCGAACCCGGCAATCCAGAACGACCGGAACAGCGATGGCTGGAAGGCGACTGGCATCGCGGACGCCTCTCGCAAAGTGCGTTCCGGGCGCCCCTCGGGGTCAGACCTCGGGCGTGACCGGGGACGCGCCGTAGACGATGGCGCGCTGCAGCTGGAGCGACACTCCCGGTGCGGGGTTCGTGATGACGAGCCGCACGGTGTGGCGCCCTTCCGGCATGTCGTAGCGCCAGAACGGCACGTATCGCCGCGACGTGAAGCTCGTCGGCAGGTCGATCGTCTCCACCTTGACCTCGTCCACGAACATGTCGACACGCAGCACGTGGTCCGCGCCGTCCTCGCTGCGAACGCTGCCCTGCACGACGAAGCCGATGCCGTCGAACGTGAACGTCGCCTCGGTGCCCTGCGTGGCGCGCGAAAGGCGGATCTCGGCAGTGGGATGGTGGCCCTTGAAGTTCTGCTCCAGGCGCACGGGCTCCGGGGCCTGCGTCGCGATCACCACGGTGTCGCCTTCGTCGCGCCCGCCCTCTCGAGCGATGACCTGCAGCGCGTGCTTGTAAGAAAGCGCGTACGCGTCGTTGAGGGAGATGGTCGTGTACTTGAACGGCAGGCCTTCCACCTCGTCCAGCCCCTGCTTCCAGTACGCGGGAATGCGGTCGTACCCGAGGATCGTGCCGAGCACCCCGGCGGCCGTGGCGGGATTGCAGTCCGAGTCCTGCCCTGCCCGGGTGGCGATCGAGATCGTTCGCGTCATGTCGCCATTGCCGTAGAGGAGCCCGAGCACCACGTAGGCGGCGTTGATGCGCGCGTCGATGTTGAACGCGTGGAAGACGCCGTCCGGACAGCCGGTGTCCTCCGAATGCTGCCGCTGCAGTTCGAACCAGGCGCGCTTCCAGTCGGTGGGGTGCTCGCGATGGAGGCGAATCGTGTCGCTGATGGTCTTGTGGAACCGGCTCGCCGCCGGAATCGTCTCGAGTGCCTTGGTCACCACGGTGTGCACATCGTCGTGCACGAACGCCAGCGAATACATCGCGGCCACGAACACGCCGCCGTACCAGCCGTCGCCGGAGTTCATGATGTGGCCCACTCTGTCGGCCAGCGCGCTGGCGGCGTTGGGCATGCCCGGGGTCATCAGGCCGATGAAGTCGGCCTCGATCTGGAAGTCGATGTCGTCGGCCTCGGGATTGTTGCGCCAGTGGCCGCTCTCCGGCGGGGTAAGCCCGCGCAGCACGTTGTAGCGGGCCATCTGGTTTGCGTGCCACAGCATGTATCCCGCGTTGGCGAGCGCCCGGGCAAACGCCTCGGCAGGCGCGTCCAGCCCATGCTTCTCGATCACGTCCACGAACGTGAGATCGACGTACACGTCGTCGTACAGGCCCGGGCTCCGCTCGTAGGTCTCGCGCAGGTACCCGCGATACCAGGGAATCGGCTCGTAGTCCTGGATGAACGTGCCGTTGTAGTTGAACTCGGTCGGGCCGCCGAAGGTGACGCCGATCGTCTGCGCCGCCCAGCCGCCCCGGATCTTGTCGCGAAGGACGGCCTTGGAGAGCCGCACCTCCGCGGCGGCCGGCGCCCGCGGCGGAGCGGCTTGCTGCGCGTGTGCGTCGATGCCGCAGGCGAGGACGGCGCCGCTGCAGAGCAGCGCAACGAGGGCACGGGTGTCGAGTCGCATGGGGAACCTCGTGCGGGATGGTAGACCGGGTAGCGGGTAGCGGGTAGCGGGTAGCGGGTACCG
>JAEYZV010000434.1 GCA_023427865.1 Acidobacteriota bacterium | reverse complement strand
CCTGGGGGTGGGGGCGGGGGTGTGGGGGGGGCGCGCTACCCACCGCGCGCGCGGCGAGTCGCATCGTGACGTCGTGCTCATCCCGTCCTCGGCGCACGGCACCAACCCGGCGAGTGCGGTGATGGCGGGGATGCACGTCGTGGTGGTGGCCTGTGATGCCAACGGCAACGTCGACGTCGCGGACCTGCGCGCGAAGGCGGAGCGGCACCAGGATGCGCTGGCCGCGCTGATGGTCACCTACCCGTCGACGCACGGCGTGTACGAGGACGCCATCCGCGAGATCTGCGACGTGGTGCACGCGCACGGCGGGCAGGTCTACATGGACGGGGCGAACATGAACGCGCAGGTCGGGCTCACCAGCCCGGCGCTGATCGGCGCCGACGTGTGCCACCTGAACCTGCACAAGACGTTCGCGATTCCGCACGGCGGCGGGGGCCCGGGCATGGGGCCGATCGGCGTGGCTGCACACCTCGCCCCGTTCCTGCCATCACACCCGCTGGTTGCGACGGGCGGCGGGGAGACGGGCATCCATGCCATCTCCGCGGCGCCGTGGGGCAGTGCGTTGATCCTCCTGATCTCCTACGGCTACATGTCGATGCTCGGCGGCGAGGGGATGACCGAAGCGACGCGCTACGCCATCCTCAACGCCAACTACATGAAGGCGCGGCTCGAGAACGCGTTCCCGGTCCTCTACACGGGACGCGACGGACGCGTCGCCCACGAGTTGATCCTGGACCTGCGGCCGCTGAAGCAGGCCTCGGGGATAGACGAGATGGACGTCGCCAAGCGGCTCATGGACTACGGCTTCCACGCCCCGACGGTCTCGTTCCCCGTGCCGGGCACGCTGATGGTCGAACCGACGGAGAGCGAGGGGCGCGACGAGCTCGATCGCTTCTGCGACGCGATGCTCGCGATCCGTGCGGAGATCCAGGCTGTCACCGACGGCACGGTCGACAGGAAGGACAACGTGCTGAAGCACGCGCCGCACACGGCGGCCGTGTGCATGGCCGACGAGTGGACGCGGCCCTACTCGCGCAGTACGGCCGCATTCCCGCTGCCGTACCTGCGGACCCAGAAGGTGTGGCCGGCCGTCGGGCGCATCGACAACCCGTACGGCGACCGCAATCTCGTGTGCGCGTGCCCGCCGATGGCCGAGTACGCCGAAGACCCGGTAGGGGCGCCCCACTGAGGCGCCCGGACGTCTCGCGGCCACGGATGGAGGCGCGCTCGCCTACGAGAGGTGCGAGGGGATGGCGGCGGTGAACGCGGCCATCAATCGGCGCGTCACCGGGCCCGGCGCGCCGCTCCCGATTGTGTAAGAACCCACCTGCACGACCGGCACGATCTCGCGCGTCGTGCTGGTGATGAACGCCTCGTCGACGCTGGCGAGGTCCGGCTCGAACAGCGCGCGTTCCTCCGCGCGGATCCCTTCCTGGGAGGCCAGCCGCAGCACGAACTGCCGTGTGATGCCGACGAGCAGCCCTGCATCGACGGGGGGTGTCTGCAGCACGCCATCGCGCACCACGAAGAAGTTGGACTGCGCGCACTCGCAGAGCTCGCCGCGGTGGTTCTTCATGAGCGCCTCGAAGGCGCCCTCGCGATACGCCTGCTGCATGGCGAGCGCGTTGTTCAGCAGGTTGTTCGACTTGATCACCGGATCGACGCTGCCGGGGTGGTTCCGGACGACCGACGTGAGCGCGAGTCGAACGCCGCTGGCGACGGCCTCGGCGGGCGGGTCCTCGTGCGGCTTCACGATCACGACCACCGTCGGCCGCGGGCAGGCGCGCGGGTCGTAGACGATCTCGCCTACGCCCCGGGTCAGGAGGATGCGCACGTAGGCATCGCCCTCGAGCCCGGCTGCCGCAATCGTCTCCCGTATGCGAACGAGGAGCTCGTCGTCGCTGAGCGGCGACGACAGGGCGATGCGCCCGGCCGAGGCGTGCAGGCGCTCGATGTGCTCGGGGTAGAGGAACGGACGCTGCTCGTACGTGCGCAGCACCTCGTACACCCCTTCTCCGAACAGGAAGCCGTGGTCGAAAACCGAGACCCGGGCGTCGTCTCGCCCGTGCAGGACCCCGTCGATGTTCACTGCGACCGACACAGCAGACGAGCGTACCATGCATCCATGCGAGTGCTGACTGCCGCCCAGATGCGCGAGGCCGACCGGTTCACGATCGAGGAACTCGGCATCCCGTCGCTCGTGTTGATGGAGAACGCCGGACGGCAGGTCGTGGCAGCGATCGAGGCGACGTTCCCCGATCTCGCCACCCGCCGTGTCGCCGTGCTCTCGGGGCGTGGCAACAACGGCGGCGATGGCTTCGTCATCGCACGGACGCTGCTCGAGCGCGTGCTCGAGGTGTCGCTGTTCGTGATCGGGCCGCTTGCCGAAGTCCGTGGCGACGCCCGGCACAACCTCGAGATCCTCGGCCGCCTCGGTGCCACGGTCGTGGAGATCGCCGACGAGCAGACGTGGGAGCTGCACTTCTCCGAGATCTCCACGTGCGACCTGATCGTCGATGCGATCTTCGGCACCGGCCTGAGGCAGCCGCCCGACGGCATGTACCCCACCATCTTCGGGGACCTGAACGGCAGCGGCATCCCGGTGGTGGCCGTGGACGTGCCGAGCGGGTTGCTCGCCGACACGCACGAGGTCCAGGGGGAAGCCGTGCGGGCTGCCGTCACCGTGACCCTCGCGGCTCCGAAGATCTGCCACGTGTTGCCACCCGCGCAGCGCGTGTGCGGCAGCCTCGTCGTCGCTGACATCGGCATCCCCGAGATGATCCTCGAACGGATCGAGGGGGCGCACGTCGAGGTGATCACCCGGGGCGTCACGCGCATGCTGCTCGAGCCGCGGGATCCGGACGCGCACAAGGGGGAGTTCGGGC
>JAEYZV010000214.1 GCA_023427865.1 Acidobacteriota bacterium | reverse complement strand
CTTCACGCGCACAGAGCTCGAACAACCTGAAGCAGATCGGTCTCGCGCTCCACAACTACAACGACCGCGAAGGCAAGCTGCCGACGAACCTGGCCGAGGTGCTCGACGAGGCCAAGCTGCCTGCCGACGGCGCAGCCGACGGCTACAAGTTCGTCCTGTGGCGCGCAACCGACACCGCCGTGTCGGTCCTGGCAGAGCCGTTGCCGGGCGTGACCGGTTCGGAAAGCCAGGTACTCGACGTCCAGGTGGTGGGCAGTCGGCTCGTGTCTCGGATGGTGTCGTTCCCGACTCCCGGGGCCGCCCGCGGCCGCGAGCGCATGTGGGCCGACGTCCTGCGAGCGCACACCGTCGCACTGGGATCGCCGGTGGAACTGCTGCCGGCTGTCCAGGACGCCGACGTGGCGCTGATCCTGCCGTACCTCAGCGATCCCGGCCCGCAGGTGGACGCGCTGTTGCGAGGCTTTGCCGACGCCGACGGTTCGGTCACCCTGGCCACCGTGCATTCCGGCGGCGTGAACTTCGTGTTCGGCGACGGTTCCGTGCGCACGATCGTCGCCCGGTTCGTGGACGATGTGCTGCAGGCGATGCAGGTGGGCGCGTATGGCGAAGAGTGGCGGGCGCTGCCTGCGGTGCAACTGCCCGGTGAGGCGGCCCACCCCGGCTACTTCACGTTCGGTGGGTTGCAGGACATGATCGACGGGTTCGTGACCGACAAGGGGCTGCGCGAGAACCTGACGCAGCTGGGCAAGCACGCCGCCGCTGCGGCCCGCCGCGGCCATACGGACCAGAAGGAGCGGTACCTCGCGCTGATCGAGGCACGGCTCGCGACCGGCCGCGGACTCCTGCTCCCGGCCGTCCATGCCGACGCGATGATCCTGATCGTCAGGAGCCTCTGAGCCGCTGGCCCGTGGGGCAGGCCGACGCCTGCCTCACGGACCGGGAGGCACACGCGGGAACTCCGCGATGCGCAGGTTGGTGCACCCGTACGGGATCAGGGTGATGCGCTCTTCCGGTTCCGTCGTGATCGGGCGCTCCGGGTCCGACAACTCGCGCTCGGTGGTCGCGATCTCGCCCGCCCACCCATCATCGAGCTTCCATTCCGGAATGCGCCGGCCTCGCGCGGTGGCCACGACGGGCGCGTCGTCGGGCGAGAACGGGCGCCCGCCGATCGGCCGTTCCTCGAAGGCGAACGACGCGTCCGCCCCGCGCTCGTCGAGAACCAGGCCATAGTTCCACGGCGTGGTCGGGCGCACCTCGAAGTCGGCATGCGGCGGTTCGCGGTGCGGCTTGTCGGCATTGACGCGCGTCCACTGCTCGCCGATGCGCAATGCGTAGACGAGCGGTCCGCGCTCCACCGACACTGCGGCGTCGTAGCGGGTGGCGACGATCGGCCGCATCGGCAGCGTGATCGAGAGGCGCGACGTGCCGCGCCACTCCCGTTCCACCCGGTGCATCGTCGCCGGTGTCATCGGCTCCGCGTTGCCGTGGCTGTCGACGAGACGGGCGCCCGTCGCCCAGCCCGGCACGCGCAGCCAGAGCGGAAATCTCACCGGCCTTTCCGCCTCGATCGTGATCGCGATCGCTTCCCTGAACGGGTACCCCGTCTCCACGCGGAGCAGCACGGGGACGTCACGCAAGGTCGTCCGCACGTCGCAGGGCGCCCATGCGGCGGCCGCGAGACCGCCGTCCCGGCTGCGCATCCAGAGATGCGTGACGAACTTGGGCCAACCCTGGTGCATGTTCGCGGTACAGCAACCGTAGTTCGGCTCGAGCCCGAACAGGTTCGACTCAGGACCGTTCGTGGACCAGCGGTGGTCCGGATTGATCGTGCATTGCACCTGGTTGGCCTGCTGGTCGTACTGGTGCGACCAGCCATCGGGCGACACGGCAGCAGGCAGCGCGTTGAACGCGACGCGTTCCAGCCTGTCTGCGAACGCCACGTCGCCGAACGTCGCAAACAGGTGCTCGAGCGAATACATGTACTCGACGACGGCACACAGCTCCGTGCCCTGCAGGGGATTGCGTCCCGAGAGGCACTCGTCGCCCGAGAACACGCCGCTCACCTGGCCGTGATGGCGGTCCAGCGCCTCGATCATCTCGGTGGCGAACGCCCGATCGCGTCGCCGCCCGTCGAGTCGCCACGCGAGGGCCGCAGCCTTGGTCGCCATGGCCATGTTCACGACGTGACGCGTCCATTTCCAGAGCCCGCGCCGCGGCGTCGGGATGGCCATGTCTTCGCGCCGGAACAGCTCGGCGTAATCGACGCCCTGCGTGCGGAGCTTGCGCGCCAGTTCCAGCAGCCACGCTTCGCGCGTGTGGGCATGGGCGTGGAAGATGGGCACGAGGCCCTCGAACCACCGGAACTTCCCCCAGTCGTACAGGGGCGTGCGATCGAGCCCGGCGTCCATGGCGCGCAGGCTCTTCAACACCGCATCGAGCACGCGCGCATCGCCCGTGATCTCGTGGTACTGCGCGAGCACCTTGTTGGCGAGCAGGATCGCCCACATGTCGTAGCGCCTGGCGACGGCGTCGACGGGATACGGGGCGTACCAGCCGTCGGGCCGCTGGTGCGTGACGATGTGCTCGACGTAGCGGGTGATGCGTGCCTTCAACGCGGCGTGATCGAGTTGCCAGGCGAGCGGGATCGCGCCATCGAGCCAGTACGGCGCACGCTCCCAGCCCTCCGCATCACCGCCGAACCACTGGCTTCGCGCGACGTCGGGCCAGAACTCGTCGAGATGCCCCGTCAGGCCATCCGCCTGGATCTCGAGCTGTCGCAGGAGCCAGCCGGTTGGGCGGATCGCGCCCGGCGCCAGCGGCTCGTACTGCCGCTCCAGGAAGTCGATCGCGGGTGAGTCGGGCGCTGCCGACGCACGCTGTTGCGAGGCTGCCGGGACGCTGCCGGGGGCAGCCACGCCGGCCGCGACACCTGCAAGGAATGTGCGGCGATCCATGGGCGCGATTATCGTCGGTGGCCGGCACGCCGCAAGCCGCATCGTGCCGCTGGGCGCCAGGGAGCCCGCTTCGGACGTGCGCCGACCGGAACAGCCGGCCCCCCCGCGCACGCAGCGATGCGCGCGCCAAGGCTCAGCCTGGGGCATAATCCAGCTCTCTCGATAGCCCCCCTCCCAGCGTCGAGCGCCAGCGACTGGAGCTTCTGATGCCGCGTGTTCTCCTCGCCGTGCTCGCCGGCCTTGCCCTCTTCCAACAGGGCTCCTCGACACTCGAGGCACAAGGCACGACGCAGCCTCTCGGGTTCTTCAAGAACTACTTCCTCACGGGTGACTACGCCGTACAGGGCATCGGGTTGCGCGGCGCAGGCGTGGACGGCTTCGCCAGCGGCGACATCATCGTGCCGCAGTGTGCCGCAGAAGACACGGAGCGAATCGGCTGCGTCCCGCGCGGCGTCGACGTCGTCGCCGCTTTCCTCTACTGGCAGGTGGTCGCCGACGATGACGGCAGGGCCGGCGCGCGCGGTGTGCAGTTTCGCGGGCATCCGCTCAGCCTCGGATCGGGCGCCGCCGAAGTGCTGGTCGGCAAGCCGCTGGGTGTCGGCAGCGCGCCGTGCCGGGCCGGTGGTGATGGCATCGGCAGCGGCGGCAACGGCCGGACGTACACGTTGCGCGCCGACGTGCTGCGGTTCCTCGACCAGGATCCGCAGACCGGCAAGACCGCCGGCTACGGCAGGCACCGCGTACGCGTGCGCGACGACAGGAGCGTCGCGGCACTCGGCGCCAGCCTGCTCCTCGTCTATCGCGACGCCTCGCTGCCCTACAGCGCCATCGTCATCCACGACGGCACGTACGCGATCGCGCAGGCGACGCCCGGCATGCGACTGCAGGTCGGCGGCTTCTACGAGGCCGATGACACGAACACGGCCGGCAAGATCACGCACATCGTGGGCAGCGGGCAGGCGAACGGGCAGGAGGTGCTGTTCTACAACGACACCCGATGGCAGAACCCGTTGGTCGGCAGCGCCGGGCGCAACTGGGACAACCCGACGTTCCCCGTGCAGGTCACGCCTTCCTTACGGGAAATCACGACCGGCGTGCTGCCCGCGTCCTCCGGCAGCGACTGCCTCACCTGGTCGGCCGTCGTCTATAGCACGCCGGTCAACGCCGATGACGAGGACGGGCTGCTGAACCTCTGGGAGTCGTCGACGACACCGGTGATCGACCCGCACGGCCGGCCGCTGCCCCTGCTCTCGGCCATGGGCGCCGACCCCGCCGTCAGGGACATCTTCATCGAGGTGGACCACCTGACGACTGGCGACGCGGCGTACACCTATGGTGGCGTCCAGGAGTCCGCGCACTCGCACCGCCCCGAGCCGGAGGCGCTGCGGTTGTTCGGCGACATGTTCAAGGCCAGGGGCATCAACGTGCACCTCGACGTCGGCCCCGACTACGACGTGGGCGCCGAGTCGGGTGCCGAACCCTACATCATCCGCAACACGGTGCCGGGCCTCTCCAGGGGCGGCGACGCCATCGACGAAGCGATCACCGTGTGCACGCCACCGGCCGGCGCGCCACCCTGGGTGTGCCAGTTCTCGAACTACCCGGGCACGATCGGCTGGAAGTCGGGACTGCGCGCGCTGCGCGATTCGCTGTCGGGCGAGCCCGACCCCTCCGACCCGAAGCAGCAGGACTGCGACGCGCCGGGCAACACGTGCCCGCGGTTCTTCGATCAGGTGCGGCGCGACATCTTCCGGTACGCGCTGTTCGCCCACGCAATCGGACTGCCGAAATCGACGCGTCCCTGCCTCGACGCCGCGCAGAACCCCATCGAGGACGTCGGCGGCCAGTGTCCTGCGGGTGCTACGCCGAACCCGGACTTCCGCGTGCCGCGCACCTACAGCGGCGTCGCGGACTTCCCGGGCGGCGACCTCATCGTGTCGCTCGGCGGCTTCCGGAATGCGGCGGGCCTGCCCGTCGGCACGCCGTTCATGCAGGCCACCACGTTCGCGCACGAGTTCGGGCACACCGCGGAACGGCGGCACGGTGGCGAGATCGGCGAGCCGAACTGCAAGCCCGGCTACCTCAGCGTGATGAACTACCTGTACCAGCTGCGCGGGCTGCTCGACGACACCGGCACCCCCCACCTCGATTTCTCCGACGGCACACCCTTCACCGACGTCGACGAAGCCGCCGTGCAGGAGGGCGTGTACAGCACGTCGACGTTCCGTCTGTGCTGGTACGCTCCCCTCGACTTCAGCTATCTCGCCGGGCATCGAGCACCCGCCCGGTCGCGATGCGACGGCTCGCCGCTCGGCGAGGGCGAGCGCATGGTGCGCATCGACGCCCGTCGCGCCGCTGACCCGATCGACTGGAACGCCGACGATGGCATCGACCCCGCGCCGTTCGCGCAGGACGTCAACTTCAACGGCCGCCTGAACGGCACCGGCGCGAATGCCTCGTCGGGGCCGCTCGCAGGCGTATCCGACGACTGGTCGC
>JAEYZV010000354.1 GCA_023427865.1 Acidobacteriota bacterium | reverse complement strand
CAACCAACTGAATTTGGACCAAGAGGTCGCCCGTATCCGGCGACCTCTTGCTGTCTCTGGCGGCGCTCAGCATCCCTGCCAGCTCCCCCACCAGCGTGATTTTCAGCTGTTCGCCGTCTGGCTCGAGGCGGATGCTCTTGATGAGCTCCCGAATCGCCTGCACAGCGCCGGTTCGGCTGGTCTCATCCGCCAAGGCATCACACAGGGTTGTCACCCGCTCCCGGTACACGTCGGACATTCGCGGATGTAACAGTTGCGGAAGCTCCGCCACGCCGGCCTGTCGCTTGAGCTCGCCCTGGCGGGCTTCCAACGCCAGCAGCTCCGTCTTGATGGAGAGGGCCGGAAGCCCATCCTTGATCGCGCGAATGAGCTTCTAAATCTCCCGTTCGACCACCGTGAGCTCGTGCCTGGCCTGGGACAGCTTCGCGCGATGCTCCATGCGTAGACGATTCAACTCGCGCACGTACTCGCGACAGAACTCCTCGAACAAGTCGCGTCGCATCAACTTGTCCTTCAGCGCCGAGAGCACACGCTCTTCGAGTTTCTGGCGGCTGATGGTCAGCCGGTTCGTGCAGGTCCCGCGAGAACGCGCGGAGAAGCACGCCAGTCGGTGGCGCCAGTAGACGATGTACCCACCGCCGCATTCCGCGCACTTCGCCAGTCCGGAGAACAAGAACTTGGGCCGGCGCGCCTGCTTGAACTTCGCCCGGTCGCCTCGGTTCGTGATCCGGCGCATGTCCGCCTGCCGGACCTTCGCTCGGTTCCACAGCTCGGCCTCGACGATGCGCAGGTGCGGAACATCCTTGGTGATCCACTCCTCCGAGGGATTGAGGCGAGAGACCCGCCGTCCAGTATCGGGGTCCTTCATGTACCGCAGACGATTCCAGACCAGACGCCCGACGTAGAGTTCGTTGTTCAGGATTCCCGTGCCGCGTTCGGGATTGCCGTGGATGGTGCTCGGACTCCACGCCGCGCCAGCGGGACCTGCGATGCCTTCGGCGTTCAGTTGCTTTGCGATCGCCTTTGGGGAGATTCCGGAGCAGTAGTCGCGAAAGATCCGGACAATCGTGCTCGACTCCTCCGCGACGATCTCCCGCTCTCCCGTGGTAAGGGCGCCGCCCTCGAGTTTCCGCGTGACGCGGTAGCCGTAGCAGAGGCCGCCACCTGACCTCCCGAGTTCGATGCGGCCACGAAGGCCGCGCCGCGTCTTGTCCGCGAGGTCCTTGAGGAAGATGGCGTTCATCGTCCCTTTGAGCCCCACGTGGAGGTGCGTGAGTAAACTAAACGCATTCATCGCAATCCTCTTCGTAGCAGAGACTACGTGCCACTCGGGCTAGACTTGGCATGAGTCTCCGCGAGTCGTGCCTTTCGTTCGTCTTCCGTAGGTTCTTCGACACGCGTCGCCACGGTCCAAACGTGATTGCATGGATCCATGATCCATGCAGTACGGTCGCCCCAGAACTGGTTCGTCGGTGCCATGAGGACCTTTGCGCCTGCCGCTTCCGCGCGCGTCACGGTTTCGTCGACATTCTCGACGTTGACGTAGAGCACCACTGGCGAGCTCCCATCTGGCGACGGTGCCCGGTTGGCAATCTGTGGCCATTCGCCCTCGATCATGATCATCGCCGGCCCGATCGTGATCAGCGCGTGCGCGGTCTTGCCGTCGGCGCCAGGCCGCCGATTGAGCTCGACGGCATTGAATGTCCTCGTACAGAACCCGATTTCACCTTCCGGATCGCGACAAAACAGCCTCGGGATGACTGCTGAAGCGCCTTCGGGGATTCCTTTTGCCCGTGCCATGTGCCTGCCCCTCCGCCGTTCACAATAGAACTCGTCATCGCCATTGGTCTTGCAAAAATCGGAACGGTCATCTTGCGGACGCGATGTAGACTCGAGCAATGGTTCGTTGGTTTCTTCCGGATTTACGAAGGTCACGCTCCACCACATCGTGGTGAGCGCTTATTGCCGACAGGTACGTGCGAGCTCGTCTTTTCCGTCGACGCCAACGGGAGAGCGGCCAGCGGCGTTCCCGGTGCACGGTCGGAAGCCCTCACGCTGGATACGTCGACGCCGTTTAGCGTCGTCGCCGTTCACTTCAGGCCTGGCGGAAGCTTCCCCTTCTTCGGTGTTCCCAGTACGGAACTGCGCAACCAAGGAGTGTCCTTGGACCTGTTGTGGGGGCGAGACGCCGCCAGCTTCAGAGATCGGCTGTGGGAAGAGAAGGCTGCGGACGAACGCTTCAACCTACTCGAGGAGGCGCTGCTCAGGAGAGCGCGGGGACGCTTCGATCGTCACGCGGCGGTGCAGTATGCCCTCGAGGTTTTCGATCGCTCCAACGGCATGCGACCGGTGGGCGATGTCATTCAGGGAATCGGCCTCTCGCTACGACGATTTGGCGAGCTGTTCGGCTCGGAGGTCGGCCAGTCGCCCAAGGCGTTCTGCCGGATCCGCCGTTTCAACGAAGTGCTCCGACGGGTCGAACGATGTACCGACGTCGATTGGGCTGACGTAGCCGCCTCTGGTGGCTACTACGATCAGGCGCACTTCAACCACGACTTTCGCACGTTTGCCGGATGACCCCCTCCGCCTATCTCCGCGATCGCATGTCGCGCATGCGGCGCGAAGAATGTGTAAGCCTCTACTCACGTTGCGAAGGGCACGATCAGGGGAGAGCAACGACGGCCAACTTCGAAGGTCGCCGCGTCGCCCCCGGTCCTGCTGACGAGGAGTCTCAGGACTTGAACGGGTTCTCTACCTTCACCGAGCCGTATCGCTGGCCGTCGGAGAGGTCTTCGGAATAGAGCACGTCAGCGCCGGCAGTCTGCGCGGCTTGGATGACCAGCGCGTCCCAGAACGAGATCCGGTACCGCGCTTCCATGTCCAACGCCTCCAGAATCGAATCACCCCCGTTCACGACGACCTGCCATGCAAGGTAGTCGGACACCACGTCACGCGTGGCCTTCGCGTCAAGCGGCTTCCCCGCCTTTCGGCGCAGGTTGACGGCCAGCTCCTGCAGCACCTGAGTGCTGACAACACCTGACCGGTTCTCCCAAAGATCCTCCACGAGGGCCTTGGCACGGCCGTGCCTCTCGCCCCCAGACGTGTCGTGCGCGTACATCAGGATCTTCGTGTCCCCGAAGTACTTATCGCGCATGGAGTTCGTCGCGCGACTTGGGAGGCGTCCATTGCAGGTCGAAGGCCTTTCGCTCCCGCACGATCGCTTCACGCCGGTCGGTCAGCAGCGCGCTGATCGATCGCCCCTCCTCGGCCGCCACGACCCGCGCTTCGCGCAAGAGGTCCGCATCGAGCTTGAGCGTGACCCGCCCCATCATCCGCGTTCGTGATGCCGCGGCTGAGGGCATCCCTTGCCTCCAGCATCGTCCCGACGAGCGTCGTCTGTCTGGCGACAGCGCTACTGTTACACAAGGTCGGGACGCAACTGCTTCGGGAGGTGTGGCTCGCCGTTCCACGCGGCACACCCATTCCTCCCTCGACCCGCTGGACGGGGCTGACGGCCGCCCGCCGCCCCGCGAGAGGCCGTCAGCCGCATCGGCGCGCAATGCCGCGCATCGTGCCGTCCGGGGTGACGCTGGTCGCCGCAAATGGACGCCGGCTCGTGAAGAGGACGGACCGTGCTACGGTGTCGTCGATCAACGGCAACGTCTTCGGTGGAGAATGTGGCCCTCAGCAGGCGCTTCCGGAGACATCTCTGTTAGTACTCGCTCACATGTACTGGCGAATGGTCCGGGGGAGAAGGCTCCATAAGCTTCTTGACGGAGACCAGCAAGTCGACAGGCAATTTTCGTATGAGCTGGTGGTCACGAGACTTCGCAAGGGCTTGCCGCTCGCGCCTTGTCGCCGGGGCGCTTGCCGCAGCGCTGGCCTTCCCCATTTCAGGTGGGGCCGACGCGCAACGGGCGTCTTCGATCGACGCACCGCCCAAGGCGACGTCGTCAGCCAGCCCTCCAGTAAGTGCGTACCGTCAACCCTCGGTTGGCGACGCCGTATCTGCGCTCCGGCCGTACACCGGCGTCTATCGGCTCGGTGACGATCGCCGACTCGGCATCGAGCGCTTCATCTCGGACAGCGGACAAGCCACACTGCTGTTCTCGGACTACGACACCGGGCTCGTGCGGCCGCTGTTTCAGGTCTCGCAGACCGAGTTCGCCATGGGACCAAGCTTTGCAGTCCAATCTCCGGTCGAACTGACCATTCGGTTTCGGACCGACGACAGGGGCGTGACGCAAGGCCTCACCCTGCGCCCGGCAGGCGGGACGGCAATGCTGGCGGAGATGGTGCCTTCGCGTGAGGAGGAGGTGGTCTTTCGCAACGGCGACACCGGCCTTGCGGGCACGTTCATCACGCCGGCAACCCCGGGGCCGCACCCCGCGATCGTGCTGCTGCATGGCTCAGGGCCGCTGACGCGCCACTCGTTCGGTCCCTGGCCGCGCTTCTTCAATTCACTGGGGATGGCCGTGCTCGTCTACGACAAGCGCGGGACCGGCGACTCGACCGGCGTTCGGCTCGACGCCTCGACCGGGTCGCCGAAGACGCTCTCGCCCCGCTACTATCCGGACGACCTGGTCGACGACGCTCTCGCCGCGCTCCGCTTCGTGCAGGGGCGGACAGAGATCGACGCCAAGCAGATCGGGTTCTGGGGCTCCAGCGAGGGCGGCATGCTCGCGACTCAGGTGGCGGCACGCTCCCCCGACGTCGCATTCGCGATCGACTCCTCCGGGTTCATGGGACCACTGTGGGAAACGCTGCTGTACCAGGCAGGCGCGCTTGCGAGGGAGCGGGGCGCCCCGCAAAGCGACATCGATGAGACCCTGGCGTTCACCCGCCTGTGGATGGACGTCGCCCGGACTGGCCGCGGCTATGCCGAGTTCCTGAAGCGCAGGCAAGCGATCATCGACAGCCGTAAGCCGTCGTTGTTGTCGTACACGAGCAGCGACTTCACCTCGCTCGCGCAGATGCGTTGGACCTGGGAGCACATTCTGAGCTTCAGCCCATTACCGGCGTTGCGACGAGTGACGTGCCCCGTCCTGGGGGTATGGGGCGACGCCGATCCCCTGACCGATGCGCCCAGGGCTGCGAACGCGATGCGCGCGGCGCTGTCGAAAGGCGGCAATCGGGACGTCACCGTGAAGATCTTCCCGCATGCGAGCCATTCCCTGTTGGAGACTCCGTCGCGTAAGGGAATGGCGCCGGGCGTCTTTGCCTACCTTCGGCAATGGCTGCTCGCCCGCGTGCGCCTCACGCGCGAGGTGTGAAGAAGGTCGCAGACGCCCGGCCGGGATGCAGCGGCTCGTTCGCGACGCCTGGTCAGCAGCCTGGGTTCAACGCCACTCTGATGCGCATGCGCCTCCCAACCGGACATCGTGCGTACAAGGTGACCGCCGCCCAGGCGGCCGCGCTCGCGCTACTCGGCCTGCTCCTCATCGTGGCTCGGCGTCCGGACATTCTGCTTGCCCCTCAGTTCTGGGGGGAGGATGCCGCGGTCTTCTTCCCACAGGCCGAGGCGCACGGCGCGTCGGTCCTCTTCATCCCCTTCGCCGGCTATCTGTACCTGCTCCCGCGCCTCGTGGCATGGGCAGCCGTATCGGTTCCGGTCGTACATGTCCCGACGGTCTACGCGGCTGGAGCCTTGATCATCGTGGCCGCTGCGCTCGGGCTGGTGCTGCAATCACCGCTGACTGACTCGCCGGGTATGGGGCTGGCCATGGTCCTGGCAGTGGCCGCGGCTCCCTATTCCGGCGAGATCTGGGGCAACCTCGTCAACACGCATTGGTTCTCCGCGCTCGTCATTCTTGCGGCGTGCCTGCCGCCGCGCACCCGGGCGGCGGGTATTGGCCTGCACGTCCTCCTGCCGTTCTTCGTACTCACGGGACCGTCGGCCCTGATACTGCTGCCCGTCGTAGCGGTGGCATCCGCTCACCGGACCGACCGCTGGCGATGGGTGACGCTCGCGATCGTCACTGTGGGTGCCGTCCTGACCGCCTGGACGCTGGTGCTTGCGCCTCGTGACCACGGTGGCGAGACCTTCGTGGCTCGCCTCGTGACGATTGGCCACGCCGTGCTGCTGCGATATCAGCTCCAGGTCTTCGGTGTCGCGTTCGCGGCAATGGCGTGGACGGCATGGCGGGCATGGCGAGAAGGACTCCTGCGCGAGTTCGTCGTCTCGGCCGCTGCCTGCCTCTTCGCGGTTGCCGTGTGCGTAAGCGGCCCCAAGGAGGCACTGTACTCGCTTCCAGCGGCAGCGGGCCGGTACATCTTCGTCCCGTGGATTGCCGCCAGCTGGCTGCTCATCCACGCGCTGTTCCGCCACGGCTCATGGCAGCTGCTCCTCGTCGCAGCCGTCATGGCCGGAAGCGCGGCGTGGCAGTACCTGCAGCCTGCCCGTCCGGATGTCGACTGGGCACGTGCGGCTGAGTGCCTGGAGAGCCGGCCTGTCTGTCAGGTCACGGTCACGCCGTACCCGGAGCCCCTGCGTCTCCCGGGCAGAGGCTCAGGGTCCAGGCGGTGACCAGCACGGCAGATACTCTCGGTCGATCGCACGCGTACCGCCAGCCGCAACACCTTCTGTCCTGATCCGATCGCCATTGGCGTAGTCCCGGGCATGGAGGGTCCATGCCCATCGAATCGGTAGCCAGGCACGGCGATGCCGCCATCCCATCGATCGCCATCCGCAACGGCGACGTGGACTGGACGCAGTGGCCGGTCGAGGACTACGTGCACGAGAACTACGGGTGGTTGCACCCGGCCGATGCCGCCGTGATCGACCACCACACGGCGTGTTACAGACGCCTCGCGCCAGACAGCCTGTCGCGCTCGCTCGAGCTCGGCGCTGGACCGAATCTCTACCCGCTGATGCTGGCGACCGCCGCGAGCCGGCGCATCGAGGCCGTCGAGCCCAGCGCGGCCAATGTGGCGTACCTCCGCCGGCAACTGGCGGAGGGTCCCGATGCGCACTGGCTGCCGTTCTACGCACGGTGCCGCACTGGTAACCCGACGCTTCCCGACGATCCGCACCAGGCGCTGTCCCGCGTTCGCGTCCTTCGCGGCAGCGCGACGGCACTGCCGCCCGGCCGCTATGACCTGGCGTCCATGAACTTCGTCGCTGAAAGCGTCACCGAGGACCTGGCGGAGTTCGGGGAGCTGTGCCACGCGTTGGTCCGCGCGGTCCGTCCGGGGGGCCAGATCATCGCCGCCTTCATGGAGAACATGCGCCGATACGCCGTCGGGACGGACTCCAGCTGGCCGGGCGTCCCCGTCGATCAGGACGTCGTGCGAGCGGTGTTCGCGCCGTGGACGGCCGGACTGGCCATCAGCCGGATCGACGTCGATCCCACCCTGCCGAACTATGGCTACACCGGCATGCTGCTGCTCACCGCACGGCGGGCGCGCTGACGCGACATGTCGGGTTGCGGGTGCGCTTGACGTGATCGTCGGTGAAGGAGGCTGACATGGCCATCGACCTCGACGTGAAAGACAACCACCTGCACCTGGACGGCATCAACCTGTTTCGCGGCAACGCCAACGTCGTCCAGCTCGGGTCGGTCGGTGAGAAGAAGACGCCTGCCACGCAGGAGAACTACCTCAGCGTGGAAGCGAACATCCCGGTCAAGAAGCTCGACGTCCACAACGTGACGGTGCTGACGCTGAACGGCGTGCGGATCTCGGGCGCCGACGTGAGCGCGTCGGTGGACGTCCCGAAGGTCGGGACGCTGTCGGCCAGCGCCGTCGCGGCAAAACTGACGGAGAACGCGCTGAAGCTGGTCAAGATCGACGTGCTCCCTCGCAATGCGGTCGCCGCCGCCAACGAGAGCCCGAAAGTGCTGGACGCCTTGAGGCGCGCCGGTCGCGCCGGTCGCATCGCCCATCAGGTGATCACCGTGATGGACGCATCGACCGCCGAGACGGTGCGGCGCGGGGGCACGTTCAGCATCGAGTCAGGCGACGGCGGTCCCGAGCTCACGGTACGGGCTGGAGGGACCGACGTCGCAACCGTGGAGATCAGTTCGGGCGCCACGTTCGCGTATCTGCTGCTGAAACCGAAGTGGGATGCCAACCAGCAGAAGAACTGGACGCGAATCGAAGACTGGGAAGACGACCAGTGGAGCCTGTTCTGAGTCCGACCTTCGCCCTGGCCGGCCTGACGGCGGCGGGACTCGCGCTCGTCGAGCCCGTGCCGTACGTGCGTGACATCCTCCGAGGTCACACGCGGCCCTATCGCGTCAGCTGGCTGATCTGGAGTGCCCTCGGCGTCGTCACGTTCTGCGCGCAGGTCGCGGACGGGGGCACCTGGAGCGTCGTCGCCGTGGGGATTCAGACCGCAGCAACGATCCTCGTGTTCGCGCTGTCGATCGGGCGGGGCGAGGGTCGTGTTCGACCGACTGACGCGGCGCTGCTGCTCCTGGCTTCTGCAGGTGTGCTGGCCTGGGCCGTCTCCACCGCGACCGTCATGGCGACGCTCCTCGTGATCGCGGTGGATGTGGTGGGCGTCGTGCTGATGCTGCCCAAGACGTACCGGGATCCATGGTCGGAGACGCGCTCGTCCTATGTGCTGGCGACCGCATCGGGCGCCCTCAGCACGGTGGCGGTTGGCGCCTTCGATCTCGGGCTCGCGCTGTACCCGGCGTACATCGCGTGTGCCAACGGCGTGACGGCGGTCGTGATCACCGTTGCCCGCAATCGCACGCGTGCGCCGTGGCGCGCAGGCACGGGAGGTTCAACTGGCCCTCTCCGCGCGGTCGAGGGCGGCTCTGCTCCGAGCCAGCCAGCGCCGGGCATCGGCGGCCCAGGCGTTGTCGGCGCCGAGCTCCACCCAGAATCGATGGGCACGCTCGAGCGTCGCCGCGGCGTCGGCCGGCTTGCCCGTCGCCAACAGTACGCGCCCCAGGCCGACGAGCGCGTCGGCGCGAGCCGGTGCCATGCGCGGTTGCAGCCGGTCGAACAGGGTCAGCGCCTCTCCCAGTGAGCGCGCGGCATCGGCGATGTGGCCAAGCTCCACGTGATTGAGCCCAATCTCGGTGAGGACCTGCATGCGGGATCGGTCGGCACGCACTCCCGGCTGAATCGCGGCCAACGCCTGCTGCTGCAGCCGGAGCGCCTCCGGATACCGCCTGGCGAGACGCTGGAGAACACCGCGGACGTGCAGCGGCTCGGGTGCGGTTGATGCCGTGGCGGGTACCGGCAGCGCATCGAGTTCGCGCAGCGCCGCGAGCGGGTCGCCCGCGTACGCGACCGCGAGCGCATGATCCATGCGTACCAGGTACGTCCGGTCGTGCGCGTCGCCGAGCAGCGTCGCCAGCTGCGCGCCGGCCTGTTCGAGGTGCGGCAACGCCTCGAGCGGACGACGCGCCGCCAGCAGGATCGCGCCGCGGCTGCCAACGGTCGCCGCGTACGGCACCGATTCTTTTCCGGGGGTGCCGGCGAGCACGCCCAACGCCTGCTCGACGTTCTCGAGCGCCTCGGCCAGCTGACCCGCATCCGCGCGCATGTTGGCCAGGTTGGCAGCGAAGAAGCCGACCGCCACGCTCGACGGCCCGAACACGTGCACCGCGTCGGACAGCGCGCCGGACTGCTGCTCGATCCCTTCCAGGAGCTTGCCGCCCCTGGCCAGCACGCGCGCGTACTTCTCGCGGACCTCGATCATCCGGGGCGCCCTCGTGTCACCGCCGAACGCGCGCAGCGCCACCGGGTAGAGCCGGTCGGCCAGCTCCAGGGCCGGCTGCATCTGGTAGCGCTGATGCAGCGCATCGACCAGCATCCATTGCGCATCGATCGTCCGCGGGTGGCCGTTCCCGAGCTGGCTCGACGCGACGGCCACCATGTCTCGCGCGGCGGTCTCCGCGTCCTCGTACCTGCCGTCGTTCATCGCGGCCGCGCCGCGGCTCTCGAGGGCGAGCACCAGGTCCTCCGGAGACGCGGAGGGATTGGCCCTGAGCGCGGGAATCAGCTCCGACAACTCGGCTTTCAGCTGAGCGGTGGTCCCGGTGTAGCGGTGAGCCACGGTGAGAAGCGTACGAGCGTGAAGGGTCACCGGGTGGTCGTCGCCGAGCGCCGCCCTGGCGTCGGTCACGGTGTCGCGCAACACGCGTTCAGCACCAGCGATCTCGTGGAGGTTGGTCAATCCGGTGCCGATCAGACTGCGCAGCTCGATCCGGACGTGCGGATCGGTCATGGCGAGGCGACCGATCTTGGCGTCGGCACGCTGAAGCAGTTGCGACGCCGTGAGCGGTGCCCCGGACGTCTGATAGATGTCCGCGTCCTGGAAGATGCCCGCGATGAAGTCCTTCACGGCCCCGGCGCGTCGCTGCTCGGCGACGGCCACGCGCGCCTGCCACAGCGCCACGCCGGCCCCCGTCACGATGGCTCCAAACACCGCGGCCGTCGCACTCACGGCGAGGAGGTTGCGGCGCACGAACCGCGACGTCCGGTACCACGTGGTCGGGGCGCGGGCCGTGACGGGCTGGCCCCCGAGATGGCGACTGACGTCGTCGGCAAAGGCGCTGACGGTCGGATACCGGTCGCGCGGCCTGCGCGCGAGAGCCCTGGACACGATGGCGTCGAGGTCGCCACGCAGCACGCGCCGCATCGCGGGGTCGGTGACCACCGCGCTGGGCCGGACGACCTCGGCATCGAGAATGGCTTCTTCGAGCGCGGCGCGCGACGAGCGCCGCGGCTGGTATGGACGCACGCCGGTGAGCAGTTCGTACAGCACGACGCCGAGCGAGTAGGTGTCGGCAGCCACCGTGAGTGGCTCGCCCGCCACCTGCTCGGGCGACGCGTACTCGGGTGTCAGGGGCTGACCGCACTCCTCGGTGAGCGCGGTCGGCCGGGCCGTGCCGTGCTCGAGCAGCTTGGCAATTCCGAAGTCGAGCAGCTTCACCGTGCCTTCGGCCGATACGAGGATGTTCGAGGGCTTGAGGTCGCGGTGGATGACCAGGTTCGCATGCGCATGGGCAAGCGCCCCGGCAATGTGCAGGAACACGCGCAACCGGCCCGGCACGTCCAGCCGCTCCTCCCGGACGTACTGATCGATTGGCCGTCCCACGATGTATTCGAGCGCCAGGAAGGGCTGCCCCTCGGCCGTGACGCCGGCGTCGTACAGGCGGGCGATGTTCGGATGATCGAGCGAGGCGAGGATGTCCCGCTCCAGCGCCATTCGCTCGGCAGACCCGGCCCACGCGCGCCCGTGGGGCAGTTTCAAGGCCACCGGTCGCTTGACCATGCCGTCTACACGATCGGCCAGCCAGACGGTGCCCATGCCCCCACGGCCGAGCTCTCGGATCAACCGATACGCCCCGACGACGGCGCCGGCGCGCTCCCGAGCTGGATCTCCCTGGACATCGTCCTGCACGGGGTCGTCGAGCGCATCGCCCTCGAGCGACGGGAGTGCTTCCAGGAAATGCAATGCCGCCACGGACGGCGCATGCAGGAGGATCTTCCGGAGCCGCGCCTTGAGGGCGTCGGACTCGCCGGTGAGCGACTCGATCCAGTCCGCGCGCTCCTCGGGCAGACGCTCGAGCGCCTCATCGAGCAGGCGGCTGAGATCGGCCCACCCTGCCGGGTCGATGGGTGGTGGACTCACGTGTGCTCCTCATCCCAGTCGTGATCACGCCTGGGGCACATCGAGCGCCTCCCGGAGAAGGAGGCGTGCCTTCTCCCAATCGCGGCGAACCGTGCGATCGGTGACGCCGAGCACCGCCGCGATCTCCGGTTCCGTCAATCCTCCGAAGTAGCGCAGTTCGACGACCCGGGCGGCACGCGGGTCGGCGCGGGCGAGCGCGTCGAGCGCCTCATGCACCTGCAGGATCTCGTCCGCGGAGCCGCCGCGCCCTTCGACCATCCCCGTCGTGAGCGTGACGCGCGCCCCCGCACCGCCGCGGCGCAGCGCCGACCGACGGCGCACCAGATCGACGATGACGGACCGCATGACGCGTCCGGCCCAGCCGAGGAAATGGTGTCGGTCCTCGAGACGAAGGGCGCCTGCTGCTGCAAAGCGTAGATACGATTCGTGCACGAGCGACGCGGTGTCGAGCAGCGTGTGGCGCCCGCCGCCGGCCAGCCCACGGCCGGCCAGCCTGAGCAGGTCGCGGTAGGTCAGGGCGAACAAGCGATCGGTGGCCTCTGCGTCGCCCTGCGCGGCGCGCTTGATGAGGCCCGTCACGCCCGGCAGTTGCTCGGTCATGTCCAAGGGCCGCTGTATCAGGCACCACGCCGGTGCCGGCAGACTCCGTCCTGTTGCTTGGAAACGTCGTCGCGCGCCACATCGCACATCACCGCGGCTGCCGCTGCCCGGCGCGATCAACTCATGCAGGCATCAGAAGGACAAGCCCGTCCGCACCACCGCCGCGTTCAACCACGAGAAGTTGTAGACCGTGTCCACATCGGCACCGCCCTCGACCGTGCGATAGCCAGCACCGACGAACCATCGCGGCGTGACGAACACGTCGAGCATCGCCGCGACGTCGAACGCGCGCCCCTGCGGCGCCGCGGTGCCATCGGCCTCCACCGTCAGGCGCACGCGCTCGCTCAACGTCGCCCGTCCGCGCACGTGCGCAAGCGGCACGAATCCGACATCCGTGTCCTCGGCAGCCATGCCGGGTTGTGTGAGCGCAATGCGTGCGTCACGGACGAAGCCGGTGAAGCCCACCTGCCATTGCCACCGGTCGCCGGCGTAGAAGGTGTACCGGTACGTCGCACGGTAGGACGTGAACTGGTAGTCGGCATCCGTCGGGACGCCCTCGTCGAACGTCCCGCCGGCAAAGGCGATGGTTCCCGCAGGCACGCCGGTGCCCGTGACTTCGATCGGGGCATACACGAAGCGCAGTTCATGCCGTGGTGCCAGGCCCGTCGTCACCTCGACGCGACCGATGGCGGATGGCCCCGAGCCAATGAGATCGACGACCGAGAACTCCGTTCCGCCCTCTGGAGGGATGCGCACGTCGTTGCGCTGGGTCCACAACGCGGCGCCCTCGACGAGCGCGCTGAAGCGTGGCGGGGCGGGGCGGCTCTGTGCCGCCACGGTACACGGTGTCAGTGATACGAGCCCGATCACGAGGCAGGCGCACATCAGAAAGGAGGACCCGGGGCACGATGGCGCGGATGCAGTCATGCCCGACCTGCAAGCAATTCATCGGCCGACGTGAGGCCGGGCAGCATCCTCACCGCCGAGGTTGGCGCTGATGGCCCCATGCGATTCAGAAACGCACGCCCGCGCCGACCCCCAGCTGAAAGTTGCCGTGGCGACGACGGCGTGCGTCGCCTCGCGATCCGTACCAGATGTACGTCGTGCCGAGGTCCACGCGCACGATGAGGCGCGACGCCGGGTACAGTTCGACGACGCTGCCGAAGTCGAGCGCGAGGTTGGTGCGCGCGGCCAAGCACTCGCGCGGCGTCGGGAAAACCGCCACACACGCCGTGCCGGGCTGGATGAAGTCGCGGGCGAACCGCACGAGGCCGGGTCGCAGCTTGGCGAAGAGCCCGAACGTCCGGCTGCGACCGCCCAGCTTCAGGCCGCCCAGCGCCTGGACCGACGAGCCGACTGGAGCGGTGTCCTTCGCAAAGACGTTGACCTCGCCCTCGAGGGTGACGAGCGGCGCCAGTTCCCAGCCGGCCCGCCCGCCCACGCCCCACACACCGGTGGCGATGACGCCGAGGTCCAGATGGGTCACGTGTGCGCCGACGTCCACCACCTGACCGCGTGCGCCTGGCGGGTGCACGAACCAGGCGACGAGCAGGATGGCGATCGTGAACCAGAGAATCCGCTGCGGGCGAGCCGTGGTCATGCCGCCATTGCAGGCGAAAGGCAACGCCGGCACAAGGGCGTGCACGAGCGGCGCACGCGGATGGCTACCGCACCTGCGACAGCACGAGGTGCCAGCGCCCTACGAAGTCGCGGTCG
>JAEYZV010000320.1 GCA_023427865.1 Acidobacteriota bacterium | reverse complement strand
GGTCCTTGCCGCACACGGTACCTTCCTGGATTCAACGTGAGGCGATCTACCTGCTCACCGTTTGCGCTGCGCCTCGCGCCCTCGACCAACTATGTCATCCACCCATCACACAAGACGTACGCCGATGGCTCGACCTGATCGAAGCAAGAGGCGGCTGGTGCTGGATTGCGTGTGTGGTCATGCCCGATCACGTGCACCTGCTCGTCACCGTGCCTCCGACAACGAGCATCCCGCGCGTGATCAGTGCATGGAAGCGCTTCATCGCACGCACGTACGGCGTTCGTTGGCAACGGGACTTCTTCGAGCACCGGATGCGTCACGCCGAGCACGTCGATGCCAAGCGTGAGTACCTGCGGCAGAACCCGGTGCGCGCCGGCCTCGTGGCGACCGCCGAGGAGTGGCCGTTCTTCTGGGCGAGGTGAGTCAGCCATCGGGCGCCGTCAGGGCGTCAGGGTCACCGGGGGCCGTCAGGGCGCCGGGGATCACCGGGCGCCGCAGAGAGGCGCCCCTACCGCTCCAGCAGGGCGGCGAGGGCCGAGTGGGAGATGTTGCCGCCGCTGAGGACGGCGACGACCGGACCGGCGGCGGACCACTCGGCCAGGCGCGGCAGCGCACCGGCGACCGATGTGGCGCCGCTCGGCTCTATGGCGATGCGCGCCACGTCCCACAAGCAGCGCGACGCCGCGACGATCTCCTCCTCGTCGACCGTCACGACCTCGTCGACGAACGCCTGCGCATGAAGGAAGTTCAAGGCGCCCGGCCGCACGGCGAGCAGGCCGTCGGCGATGCTCTTCACCTCCGACAGCGTCACCGGCTCGCCAGCGGCGAGGGATCGCGACAGCTTCGGCGCGCCGGCCGGCTCCACGCCGACGACGCGAATGGCCGGATCAGTGAGCTTCACGGCCGCGGCGACACCCGAGACGAGCCCGCCTCCGCCGACCGGCACGCACACCGTCCGCACGGTCGGCACCTGCTCGAGCAGTTCGAGCCCCGCGGTGCCCTGCCCCTCGATGATCGGCAGGCTGTCGAATGGAGGCACGATTGCCAGCCCCCGGTCTGCCGCAACGGCCTCCGCGTGCGCCTGCCGATGCAGCGTCGTCGTGCCCGCGAACTGCACCTCGGCGCCCCAGCGCCGCGTGCCCTCGACCTTCACGGCCGGCGCCGTCTCCGGCATCACGACTACCGCCGGTACGCCGAACCGCTGCGCCGCGAACGCCACGGCCTGGCCGTGGTTGCCGGACGAGAACGTGATCACTCCCCTGGCGCGCTCCGCCTCGGGCAGGGTCGCGAGGTAGTTGTACGCCCCACGGATCTTGAAGGCGCCGATCGGTTGCATCTGCTCGCATTTGACGTGCAGGTGCAGGAGCGGTGCGAGGTCGAGCACCGGTGTGCGCCGGGAGATGCCGACGAGGCGCGACGCGGCCGCCCTCATCCCCTCCAGGGTCGCGAGCATGCTAGCGGCCACCCTTCGCACGCGGCTGGGCGAACTGGTCGCCCGGGCCGTACTCGGGCATCTGCGGCAGCGCCGCGAGGCGCCAGCCGAGTGCGGCCATCAGCTGCGTGTCCTGCACCGCGCCAGTCCAATCCCAGGCCGGCGACATCTCGTCCGAGGGCTGGTGGTAGTGCGTGGCGTTGTAGGCCGCGCTCATCTCGCGGGCCTGCTCGGCGCGTGGACCGCGGAAGCCGCTCGGGTCGCCGAGGGTCAACGAGAACGCCGGCACCCCGGCCTTGGCAAACGGGAAGTGGTCCGATCGGAAGAAGTACCCGCGCTCGGGATGCGCGTCCTCGCCAGGCGTGCGGCCCTGGGCGTTTGCCAGCTCCTGGACGAGCCCGAACGCGTCGGTGCGGTCGGCGCCGAGCAGCACGAACGTGGACGAGGGGCCATACACGTTCATGCTGTCGACGTTGAGGTTGGCCGCGAATGCGCCGATGGGCATCGGCGGGTTCTGCGCGAAGTACTCGGACCCGAGCAGCCCGCGCTCCTCGGCCGTCGGCGCGAGGAAGTACACGGTGCGGCCAGGCCTGGCGTCGGCCGTCGCGAACACGCGCGCGAGTTCGAGGAGGGCCGCCACACCGGAGGCGTTGTCGCGTGCGCCGTTCCAGATGCCGTCCGCACCGCCGGTGGTCTCGCGTCGCCCCATGTGGTCGTAGTGCGACGAGTAGACGATGGCCTGGTCGGCCCGCTGCCCGGCGATCCTGCCGACGACGTTTGGCGACGTCTTGCGCGCGGTCTGCTGCTGCACCCGCAGCGAGACGGTCACCCCGAGAGGCACGGGGACCGCGCCACGCGTCAACGCTCGCTTCCGCAATGCCGCGAGATCGTGCCCGCCGAGTGCCGCAAGTGCGGTCGACGCCTCCTCGGTGAGCCACGACTTCAGCTGCAACACCCCGGCTCCCGGGGCTGCCGGCAGGAACACCTGCTCGCCCACCGTCGTCGACAGCACGACGCCGAACGGGTACGTGGCCGAGGGTTCGGTGTGGATGAGAATCACCCCTGCGGCCCCCCGGCGGATCGCTTCCTCGTACTTGTAGGTCCAGCGACCGTAATACGTGAGCGCTTTGCCTCCGAACAGGTCCGGCTCGCCTTCGGTGGCCGGTGGGTCGTTGACCATCGCCATCACGACCTTGCGCGTGACGTCGGCACCGGCGTAGTCGTCCCAGCGGAACTCCGGTGCGACGATGCCATGGCCGACGAAGACGACCTCGGCGTCGAGCGTCACGGCCGGCGCCTCGACAGAGGCGAGCAGCGCCAGGTCCTCGCCCATCGTGAACGCGCGCGTGCCCTTCGGCCCTCTCGCCTGCAGGCTGGTGCCCTCGCGCGAGATCGTCGCCTCGACGATCGGTACCGGCTGGAAGTACGTGCCGTCGCTCGCCCCGGGCTCGAGGCCGAGCAGGGCGAACTGCGTCGCGATGTACTTCGCGGCGAGTTCACCTCCCCGCGCGCCGGGCGCGCGCCCCTCGAGCAGGTCGTCGCTCAGGAACGTCGCGTGGGCGATCATGCGCTCGGCGCTGATCGATGCCAGGTCCAGGCCGATCGCGGCCTGCGCGGCGGGGCGTGCGGGCAGCCACAGCAGGCCGACGAATGAAAGGGAGAGTCCCGCTGCCGCGCCGCGGGCGAGCCTTGTGGAGCGCATCCATCGATTGTAGCCGCCGGCCTGCAGCGTGCGGCACGCGCGCACGCGTGCAGCCACCGGAGTTCGTCCGGCGGGCCGGCCTCATCGAGCGTCGGTCGGGGCTCCACGCTCCGGCACCGCCGAGCATGGCTCGAACGTCCGCGGCATCACCGACTCGTATCGGTCGGTAGGGCCTATCGGCGACGGTAGGGCCCGCTCTCCGAGCGTGGCCGACAGCGCATTGCGGTTCAGGCCAGGCTGCGACAGCCGACCCTACCGGCTCGTGGCGGCCTGGTATCCCCAGGTGCGTCGTCAGTCCGATGCCCCACCGCTGGATTGCCCGACCCGCTATACTCGCGGCGATGCGCTCGCTCGTCACGACCCTCGCATTCGTCGCGTCGTGCTTACTCGTTCCGGTGGCGGCAGTCGCACAGCCGCCGCAGCCGCCAGGCCCGTTCGTGGTCGACGCGCGCGGTGCCTTCAGCAGCGTCGGGCGGTCGGATGCGCTGGCCGCGCCACGCGGGCTGCGCGCCACCGAACTGCCCAAGCGAGTCCTCGGCCTCGACATCGGCGCGCACGTGTACCCGGTGCGCGGCCGCGTGACACTCGGGCTGGGCGCCTCGCTGCTGATGGTCGGCGGCACGCAGTCGCCCGGCGACCCGGAGGACGGCGCCGCCGACGTGCCGATCGTCTCGGGCGAGTACGCGGTGCGCGGCGTCGTGCCGCAGTTGTCGCTCAACTTCGGAACGAGCCGCGGGTGGAGCTACATCGGGGCGGGGCTCGGCTTCTCGCAGTTGAAGGCGGGACGAGCCGAGTCCGACCTGAGCTACAGCCCGCAACTGCTCACGCTCAACCTCGGCGGCGGCGCACGCTGGTTCGTCACCGAGCACGTGGCGTTCGCGTTGGACGGCCGGTACTACCGGATCGGCGCCAAGGACCTCGACGCGGGGTACGTCGGCAACCCCATGGTGTCGATGTTCGTGCTGAGCGCGGGGATCAGCGTCAAGTAGCACGCGGCGCGACCGGACGCCTCGGAGAGGCGTCCCTCTACCTCCGTCCGTACGCGCAGTCACCGGACGCCTCGGAGAGGCGTCCCTACCGTAGGTGTTGCTTCAGGAACGCCAGCATTGCGGGCCAGGCCTGCTGCGTCGCCTTCATGTTCGCGCCTTCGCGGGCCGACTGCGCGCGAAGGAAGCCGTGACCGGCTCCGGCGTAGGTGTGGACCTCGAACACCTTGCCCAGCTTCTTCATCGCCTCCTGTGCCGGCGGCACCGTCGCATTCACGCGCGCGTCGTCCTCGCCGTAGAGGCCGAGCACCGCCGCGTCCACCCGTGCCAGCGTCGACAGGTCCGACGGTGAACCGCCGTAGTAGACGACCGCCGCGTCGAGCGCCGGCTGCCGTGTCGCATACATGAAGCTCGTCGAACCGCCCCAGCAGTACCCGACCGTCGCGGTCTTCCCGTCGGCGGCTGGCAGCTTCACCGCGTAGTCGCGCACCGCGTTCAGCCTGGCCACCACCTCGTCGGGCGTAAGGCCGCGCACGCCAGCCACCACGTCGTCGCGGCTCGCATAGGACTCGGTGCCGCCCCCGTTCGGGCCCTTCCCCGTCAGCAGGTCGGGCGCGATGGCGATGTACCCATCGGCGGCAAGCTGGTCGGCCACCGAGCGGATCCAGTCGGTGAGGCCGTAGATCTCGTGGATCACGATCACCACCGGCGCCTTGTCCTTGCGCTCCGGGTACGACACCCACGACCGCAGCGTCGTGGCGCCCCCGAGCGTGATGTCGGCGTACTCGCCATGCCGCGGCGACGCGTTGAGCCGCGCCTTCGCACCCTCCTCGCCCGGAGGCAGGTGGGATGCGCCCTGCATCGCCTGCCCGGTCGCCTGCGTCGCCGGTGTGGGTTGCGTCGCGTCCACCGCGTGGCCGGCGTGCGAATCGCCATGCGCGGCAGCGACCGCCTGGGCCCCGGCCGGGCGCGGTGTCGCCACGAGCACCGCGGCGATCAGCACGAGGGCGTAGTGCAGCGTCATGAAGTCTGCTCCTTACGAGTTGTGCTGTTCCTGTTCCTGCTCCTGCCGTGCCCGTCGCCCGCGCCGCAACTCCTCGAACAGCCGCGGGATGTTCCCCGAGACCGACCGCAATGAGGGCGTCCAGCCGAGCGCGCGCGCACGCGGACTCCGCACGCGCTGGTCGAGCGCGAGCGCATCGGCATACGGCCCCATCTTCGATCGCGCCTCGGCGAGCGGCACGAAGCGGATGTCGGGCGCATGCGGCCGATGGGCGGCAATCGCATCGGCGATGGTCGGCTCCTGCTCGTGCGCTTCGTCGGTGGCATGGAAGACGCCGCGTCCCTCCTCCGAGCTGAGCACGCGGACGTAGAGGTCGGCGAGATCGCGGTCGTAGACGAGCGGCCAGTGGTTGTCGCCCGTGCCGACGATGCGCATGAGTCCGTTCTCGGCCGAGCTCAACAAGTCGCTCACGATGCCGCGCGAACCGCCGTAGACGATGCCGGGCCTGATGACGGCCGTGCGGAGCCGTTCGGTGCCCGCATCGAGCACGAGGCGCTCGTGTGCCGGTCGCCAGGCCGAGAACTCGACCGGCGCCACCGGAGCGGTCTCGTCGACCGGCTCGGGTGCGGGGCCGAGCACCCAGATGCCGGACGTGTAGACGAGCGACGCCGGGCCGCGCTCGGCGGCATGCGTGGCGATGTCGATCAGGGTGTCGAGGGCGAGGCGTTCGATCTCGACGCCTTTCGGCGAGAACTCGAACGCCGCATGCACGAACGCATCACAGCTGGATGCCTGTTGGCGCCACGTGTTGGGATTGCCGAGGGTGCCGACCGCCGTGGCGATGCCGCGATCGGCAAGCCGACGAGCCTTCTCCTGATGCCGGACCAGCGCAACGACCTCGTGGGACGCACGCTGCAGCGCATCGACCACCACCGACCCGATGTAGCCGGTGGCTCCGGTTACGAACACTCGCATACGGGCTGTCGCTTTCCTGTGCCATCACCCGAGGCACGTCAGCCGCGGGCGCCGGCTGCGGTCTCCTGCCGAACGGACGCGCGAGGGCAAGGCCTCGGTCCGGGGAGCGTCATTCTAGCCCGCTTCGACCGTCGCACGCGGCGGCCAGCCGCCTAACTCTGCCGTAGGCAGGTCGGTGGTGTACCGCCTCAGATGTCCCAGAGCCGGCGACCGTCGTAACACGTGATCATGCCGTCCGTGCTGACCTTCAGCACGGGTCCGAACTGGCCGGCCGTTTGTGCGGCGGTCGTGCGCGCGCCCTCCGACACCCAGGCGTCGCCCGTGTCGGCGTGCGGGTGCATGAGGATGGCGCCGGCTGCGATGAGGCGGCCCGCGACGTCCACGACGGTCGCGCCATCGAGGCTCGCCAGTCCCAGCATCACGTTGTCCTCGATGTCGTCGAGCTTCCGCCCCCGCAGGAGGTAATGGAGCGGACGCCGCGCGCCGTCACGTTCGGCGCCGTTGGAGTCCAGGTCGAGCCGATCCACGGGCGCGACGAGGGCGCCGGCGGCCGCCCGGTCGCGCAGCACCACGAGCAGGGCGCCCTGCCGCCCGTCGGCCATGTCGAGCGCGCACCGGAACAGCTTCTCGGCAATCGATGGCGAACCCACCGCCTGGAGCCACTGTCCGTACTTGGCCTCGACGTCGATCAGGTGCCACTGCGCGTTGCGGAAGGTGAACACGTGGGCGCCCTCGGCAAACACCTTGATCTCGTGCGAGGGGGTCAGCACGATGCACGTGTCGCCCGTGCCGAGCGTGGCCGCCGCGTGCTGCCGGTACGACGACGGGCACGGCGAGGCCACGGCCACGGCCGGGTGGATCTGGCGGGCGCGATGCGTGATGTCGATGATGTCGAGCAGCAGGCCGTCGGGGCCGATGAGGAACACCGTGTGCAGCCCGTCGCACAGCCGGTAGAAGCTCTTGATCACCGTCAACGCATGGCCGTAGAGTCGCGCCGCGTGCTGCCGCTCGTGCGTCGTCTCCTCCCCGAGGACGAGCACACCGGACGAAATCGCCCGGCTCTCGTAGCTCGAGAGGGCCGCCACGCGCAGCACCTCGATACAACTCGCGAGCCGGTCGGCGCGGCTGCGGTCGGCGTTGGCCTCGTAGGGCCGCCGGTCGAGGAACGCCGCCACGTACCGGTCCTCGATCATTCCCTGGAACAGGTCGGCGCGCGCCGTGAGGATCGCCGG
>JAEYZV010000309.1 GCA_023427865.1 Acidobacteriota bacterium | reverse complement strand
CCACCGGCAACCGTCTGCTTGCGGATGTAGTCGGCCGGCACGGCGTGGAGGTTCGACTTCGAGACCTCGATGTAGTAACCGAACACCCGGTTGAAGCGGATCTTCAGCGACGCGATGCCGGTGCGCTGCCGCTCGGCCTCCTCCATGGCCGAGATCTCGCCCTTGCCGTGGCGGCTCAGGCCGCGCAGCCGGTCGATCTCGGGGTCGGCGCCGTCGCGGATGACGTCGCCGTCCCGCGCGAGCAGCGGCGGTTCGTCGGCGAGCGTGCCGGTGATGCGTGCGCGCAGGTCCGGCAGGTCGTCGAGCGCCGTACAGAGCTGCGCGAGCAGCGGCGCCTGCAGCGTGGACAGCGTCTGCACCAGACCCGGCACGGCCTCGAGGGAGCGGGCAAGGGCGACGAGGTCGCGCGGGCCGGCCGTCCCGAGGGCCGCGCGCGCCACGAGCCGCTGCACGTCGTACACCTGCTTCAACGTGTCGCGCAGCCCGCCGCGCTCGATGGAGCGGAAGGCGAGATCCTCGACGGCATCGAGCCGGTCGCGGATCGCGTCGATCGCGATGAGCGGCTTCGTGAGCCAGGCGCGCAGCAGCCGCGCGCCCATGGCCGTCACCGTGTCGTCGAGCACGCCGAGCAGCGACGCCTGGCGATCGCCTTCGGTCGAGGCCAGCACCTCGAGGTGTCGCAGCGTGGTGGCATCGATGATCAGCCCGTCGCGCGTCTCGCGGTAGGCGATGCTCCGCACGTGCGTGAGGTCGCCCTTCTGGGTATCGCGCAGGTACTGCACCAGCGCGCCCGCGGCGCCCACCGCGCAGGCGTGCCCGTCGAGGCCGAAGCCGGCAAGGCCGCTCGTCTGCAGCTGGTCGGTCAGCGCGCGCTGGGCCGCATCCAACGAGAACTGCCAGCGCTCCCGGCGCGTGACCGTGGGCAGGGCCACGCCGTCGGTCTTCAACGTCTCGAGATCGACATCGGACGGCAGCAGCAGTTCGCGCGGCGCAAGGACGCCGAGCTCCTCGCGCAGCAGCGCCGCCGCGCCCTCGCCGTCGAACTCGGTGGCCGCGAACTCGCCGGTCGAGAGCTCGACCCAGGCGATGCCCCAGGTGGTGCCGCCCCTTGCCGGCGGCAGGACGGCGGCCAGCAGGGCAGGCGCCCGGGCATCGAGGTAGGCGGCATCGGTCAGCGTTCCCGGCGTGACGACCCGGGTCACCTCGCGCTTGACGATGCCTTTGGCGGTCTTCGGGTCCTCGACCTGATCGCAGATGGCCACGCTGAAGCCCTGTCGGATCAGGCGCGTGACGTAGCCGTCGGCGGCATGGAACGGCACGCCGCACATGGGGATGCCCGAGCCCGAGGCGTCTTTCGATCGCGACGTGAGCGTGAGCTCCAGCGCGCGCGCGGCCACGACCGCGTCTTCGTAGAACAGCTCGTAGAAATCGCCCATCCGGAAGAAGAGGAGGGCGTCGGGATGCTGCCGCTTGGCATCCTGGTACTGGCGCATCGCCGGGGTGAGCGACGCGGGCGGAGCTGTCAGGATCGAATCGGACACCGGAGGCAGCGACACGCACAGGCCCCGGCGAGGCGAACCGTGGCCGGTAGAATGGACGGGGCCGTGAAGGACCGCGGCCAGTCTAGCATGCTCGTTCTCGCGCTCGATTCCTCTACGCGTACCGGCAGCATCGCACTCGCCCGCGACGGCGTCCTCGTCGACGTCTGCGAAGGCGACGCGGGTCGCCGGCACGCCGAGCGCCTGCCGGGCGACCTCGTGACGCTGCTCGCGGCGCACGGCTGCGACCTTCGCGACGTCACGTTGCTGGCGGTCACGGCGGGACCGGGCGGCTTCACGGGCCTGAGGGTCGGGCTCGCGACCATCCAGGGCCTGGCGCTCGCGCTCGATCGGCGGGTGTTCGTCGCCTCGACGCTCGACCTGCTCGCCCGCGCCGGGGCCGAGGCGGCAGCAGATGCGCGCTGGGTGGGCGCATGGATGCAGGGCATGCGCGGCGAGGTGTTCACCGAACTGCACGAGCGCCTGTCGGACGGCCGCATGCGTCGCGCGCTCGATGCCGCGGTGGGGACACCCGACAGCGCCGCGACGGCCTGGGCCGACGTGGCCGCCGACGGCACGCTCGCGGTGATCGGGGACGGCTGGCCGACGCACGGCGACGCACTGCGCGCACGCTTCGGTGAACGGCTGCACGTGTGCGAGACGCCACGGCTCGCCGGAGTGCTGGCGCTCGAAGCGAGCCGGCGGGCAGGTGAGGCGGTGACACCCGCGGCCGTTCGCCCGGCGTACGTCCGGCGGCCGGACTGCGTGGTGACGCGGGAGCAGGCAGGCCTTCCTGTCGCCGGCGATCGATGACGGCCGGGGCGATCGCGATTCGCGCCGTCGGGCCGGAGGCGGCAGCGACGCTTGCCGCGGTGGAGGCCGCGTCGTTCGACGCGCCGTGGACCGCCGACGCGCTGCGCGGCCTGTTCGGGGACGGCCTGACGCACGGCTGGGTGGCGACGCGGGGCGACGTGGCGGTGGGCAGCGCTGTCGTGCGCCTGGTCGCCGGAGAGGGCGAGATCCTGCGCCTCGCGGTGGCAGACGCGTACCGCAGGCAGGGCATCGCCACGCGGCTGCTGCAGGTCGTGATGTCAGCGATCGCTGACGCATGTCCGCGCGGCGTGTACCTCGAGGTGCGCGACTCGAACGTGGCGGCGCGGCGCCTGTACGAGCGTGGCGGGTTCGTCGAGTGCGGGAGACGCCGCGGCTACTACCGGTCGCCGCGGGAGGACGCCGTGCTGATGCGCTGGCGCCCCGCGACCGGGGATTCCGTCGAGGCGTGAAGCCCGCCGGCACGTGCGCGATCCGGGCGCGATCTCGGTCCGGCGCAGGCTCGTGCAACGGGCGCATTTCGCCATTTGCGGTGCCCCGGTGACGTGGTACAGTGCCCCATGAACCCCGGGGGCAACCCTGTCCGGTTCCCCCGCAAGCAAGGAGGCAGCAATGCCCGATGCGCAGGATCTGAAGGAGCAACTGCTCCGGACCGACGCAGAGTACCGCGACCTCTACCACCTGCATCACCAGCTGGACGAGCAGATTCGGTCCATGTCCGCCAATCCCCATCCCAGCGACAGCGAGCAGATCGAGGAAATCCGCCTCAAGAAGCGTAAGCTGCAGCTCAAGGATCGGATGGAGGACATCGTCCGACGGTACACGGCCCCTCCGTCGTCTGGTCCGTCGAGGAACTTCGCCCACGCCTGACGTCGGCGAGGCATAGATTCGGGCCCTCTCTCCCGGTGCCCGTCGCCGTGCGGCGGGCACCTGCGACTCCTGGCGTGCCGGGGTCGAGACCGACGGCCGCGGTGGTTCCACCGGGCCTTTCGCCCCCTGACACGATGAAACTCGACCGCGCCGGATACCCCTTCATCGCCGGAGCACTGGCCCCGGCCTCGTATTTCCTGCTCAGGAAGAAGCTCGCCCTTGGCGTGCCTCTTCTCGGCCTTGCCGGCTTTCTCGCCTACTTCTTCCGTGATCCCGAACGGTACCCGCCGCAGGATGCCGATCTCGTGCTCTCGCCCGCCGACGGCCGCGTGATGGTTGCGGGGCCCGGGGAGCCCGGCGTCGCTCCCGAGGGCGAGTGGCAGCAGATCAGCATCTTCCTGTCACCGCTCGACGTGCACATCAACCGCACGCCCTACGGCGGCGAAATCACGCGCATCGCCTACACGCCGGGCCGGTTCCTCGCCGCCTACGACGATCGCGCGGCCGCCGAGAACGAGCGCAACGAGCTCTGGATCCGCTCCGGCGATCGCACCGTCGTGTTCAGGCAGGTGGTGGGCGTCCTCGCACGTCGGGTCGTCTGCCGCGTGCAGGTCGGCGACCAGCTCGTGGCCGGCGAGCGCTTCGGGCTGATGAAGTTCGGTTCCCGCATGGACGTGTTCGTGCCGCGCGAGTGCGAGATCCAGGTGCAGCCCGGCGACGTGGTGCGCGCTGCCGAGAGCGTGATTGCCCGGTGGCCGCGGACGGGAGGGTAAGATCCCGGTCATGATCAACGTGCTGCGGCGCAGCGACCCGGAGCAGCGCCGCCTCCGCCGGGGCATGTACCTGCTGCCGAGCCTGTTCACGCTCGCCAACATGTTCTGCGGGTACGCCTGCGTGATCTACGCGATGCGCGGCGAGTTCTCGACGGCGGCGCCGTTCATCGGCGTGGCGGTGGTGCTCGACCTGCTCGACGGCCGTATCGCCCGCCTGACGGGCTCCACGAGCGAGTTCGGGCGGGAATTCGATTCGCTGGCCGACGTGATCTCGTTCGGCGTGGCGCCGGCGGTGCTCGGCTACGCCTGGGCGCTCTACACCTTCGGTCGCCTGGGCTGGGCCGTCGGGTTCCTCTTCGTCTCGGCCGCGGCCATCCGCCTGGCCCGCTTCAACATCCAGACGTCGTCCAGCATGGACAAGCGGTACTTCGTGGGCATGCCGAGCCCCGCGGCGGCAGGCGTGCCTGCGGCCACCGTGTTCTGGCTGCCGGAGGGATTGCCGCCTGGCTGGATGTCGCTGCTGGCGCTGCCGCTCCTGCTCGTGCCCGCGGCGCTGATGGTCAGCACGATTCGCTACCGCAGCTTCAAGACGTTCAATCTCGGCCAGCGCCGACCGGCCAGCGCCCTGATGATCTTCGCGCTGCTGATCGCCGCGATCGCGACCTACCCGCAGTGGTCGCTCGTGATCATCTCCTACACCTACCTCTTCTCGGGCTTCGTCGGACTCGCGCTCGCGAAATGGCGCCCGCGATCGGTCGAGGATCCCCCGCCGGCAGCGCCGCCCGGTGAGCCGATCGTCGACGTGCACGCGCCCGTGCACACCGACGTTCCCCGCGAACTGTAGATTGACGCCGAAGGACGGCTGCCGACTGCGCAGACGGACGGCCGAGGCAGCGCAGACGGTCGGGTGAGACAGCGCCGACGGACGGCTGGGACAGCCGTCCCTACCTCGAGTCTGGAGCAGGGGGCGGGGCAGGGGTGTCGGCTGGCGCCACGGGCAGATCCAGCGAGACGGTGGTGCCGACGCCGCGGCGACTCTGCACCTCGATCCGTCCTCCCATCAGCTCCACGTTGCGCTTGGCGATCGTGAGCCCGAGGCCGGTGCCCGCCGCCTTGGTGGAGAAGTAGGGCTCGAACAGGCGGGCCAGGGCCTGGTCGTCCATCCCGACGCCGGTGTCGGCCACCGACAGCCGCACCCACTGGTGGCCGCGGCGCTGCGCGCCCACGGTCACCGAGCCGCCGGCCGGCATCGCGTGCAAGGCGTTCTCGATGACGTTGATCATCGCGCGTCCGAGCAGCGACCTGTCGATGAACACCTCCGGCAGGTCCGCGGGCAGCGAGGCTTCCACGCGCACGTTCGACGGCAGGCCGATGCGGTAGCCGGCGAGCACCTCCTCGACGAGATCCGACAGCGCGACCGGCGCCGCCCTGGCCACCGGTGACGAGGCGAAGCTCGCGAACTCGGAGGAAATCTGCCGCAACATCCGCACCTGCAGCAGGATCGTGTCGACGCACTGTTCGAGCACCGGCGAGAGCGGCGCGCCCCGATCCCTGTGCACACGACGCAGGTGCTCGGCCGAGAGCTGGATCGGCGTCAGCGGGTTCTTGATGTCGTGCGCGACCTGGCGCGCCATCTCGGCCCAGGCCTCGAGCCGGTTGGTCCGCTGCAGTTGCTCACGCTGGCGCGACAGCTCGGCGGCCATGCTGTTGAAGGCTTCCACGAGCCGCTGCAGCTCGTCGGCCGTGCGTGCGACGACGCGCTGGTCGAGATCGCCGGCCGCAATCCGCCGGCTGGCGCGGGTCAGCCGCTGCACCGGATCGCCGATGCGGCCGGAGATCGAGTAGCCGAGGGCGGCTCCCAGCAGGATGAACACCACCGCGCCGAGATTGACGCTGCGATCGAGCTCGGCGATCTCGCGCTCGATTTCCCGCTGCCGCAGCGTCATCGGCACCGTGAGGATCGCGTCGCGACTGCCGACGCGGATGGGCGTGGCCGCCAGCTGGTACTGCAGCGGCCCGATCTGATCCTCGCCGACGAAGGTGGGCAGCCGCTGCAGCGCGATCGCCCGGTAGACCGTGTCGGGAGTCCGCTCCGGAAGCAGGCCCTGCGAGAAGAGATCGCGCTGGCTCGTGGCCAGCAGCGTCGGGCCGTCGAAAATGTTGACGTCCTGCTTGATCACGCGGCTGATCCACACCATCACGTCGTCGGTCAGCGCCGTGGCCGAGACGAGCGCCGGCTGCTGCGCGAGCGCCTCCTCGATGACGCGCTGCGCGACCGACGCGGTGCGCGTCGCCTCCGCCGCGACGTCGGCGCGCAGCCGCGAGGCCACGAACGTGCGCACGACGAAGGCGAGCGTCAGCACCGGGATGACCGAAGAGGCCACGAACGCGAGGAACAGCTTGCGCGTGAAGCTGGCGCGGATCTCGCGGACCAGGAGCGTCGCCGGCTGCGGCCCGCGGCGGTTGACGCGATGCAGGATGGCATGCACCACCAGGACGAGCAGCGTGGCGAGCGCGGCGAGGGTGGCCACCTCGGCGACGTGGATCAGGTGCTCGATGACGCTGACGCGCGGCACGCCCACCACGTAGATGCCGAGCCGATCGTTGGAGACATGGATGTCGTAGACGCGACTGCCACGCGTCTGCGTCGCCCAGAACGCCTCGCGCGACTCGTAGGCGCGGTCGAAGACCTGCTGGGGCAGCGGCCACACGCGCTCGCTGGAGGTGTAGATCGGCGATCGCCCCCACCCGTAGACGACCAGGTCGATGCCGCGCGAGGACGGCTGCCGCGTGCCCTCTTCTCCCTGCACGCGGAACAGGTCGTAGTAGGGCCCCTGCGTCGACAGGAATGGCAGCGAGCTGTAGTCGAGCAGCACGTGCAGGATGATTCCGCCGCGCACCTGGGGCTGGGCGCTCCCGTCGCGATCGCACACCGCGCGTTCGGCGTGCAGCATGCTTCGCTCCTCGGAACCGAAGAGCGCCGCCTCGGCAAACACGTCCCACGTGCAGAGCGAACTGCGCCACTGCTGCACGGTGGCCTGGTACTCCGGGAAGTTGAAGCCGAACCGGCTGAGGAGCGGCCCGTCCGGTGCGTAGACCTCGACGGCCGACGTGATCTTGTCCCTGGCCAGCGCCGTGCGGCTCCAGAGCGCGAAGGCCGTGTCCGTCGAGACCCGCCCGGTCTCGCGCGGCACGGCCGCAATCATCGCCGGGAGGTCGGGAATGGCGTCGAGTTCCTCGAGCGCCGCCGACAGGCGATCCTGCAGGACCTGCGGGTGCGTGACCACCTGCGGCGCGTACTGCGTGCTCACGAGCGCGCGCCTGGCGTGGCCGACCGCATGGAGCAGGAGCGGGTAGAGCAGGAGCGCCGGCAACAACAGCGCGCCGTAGATCGTGATGAGCCGCCGCCCCTGCGTGCCGCGTCGGAACCACGCGAGGCCCTTCACGCTGACCAGCGTGGCCACGCCCGCGGCAAGGGCCATGGCCAGCAACGCGAACGCCGGCGGGTCCGCGCCGCGCCAGTGAAGCACGGCAAGCGCCACGGCGAGCGGCAGCGGCCAGATCAGCAGCGGGACCAGCAGCAGCCGCCAGGGTCCGCGCGTCGGGACCCGCCAGCGCAGCACGCCAACGCGCAGCACCAGGACACCTGCCCAGAAGAGCGCGGCGCCGAGCGCCAGGAGGCCCAGGGGCACCAGCAACCGCCCCGGGTCGCGGGGCGGCAGCAGCGGGAGCATCAGGACGTCGAGCTCCGTGTGCGTGACGGTGTCCTGCACGAGGCGCGCGAGCACGCCGAGCAGGCACGCCAGGACCGTCCCCGACAGGAGGAGCGACCCGGTGAACCACAGCCGTCGTGTTTCGGGCAGGTGGCGATGGCGCCGCAGGCCCAGGCGCAGTCGCCGGACGGGATCCACGGCGAGCATCACCGACGCGAGCAGGAGGAACGCCGTCGCGACGAGGTCGACGGGCGTGCGGTGCAGCCACCCGAGGATGTCGCCCTGGTAGATCCCGTCGGCCCACCCGCCGGCGAGCGGCCGCAGCGGCGGCCACGCGTACCACAGCGTGACGCGGGCCACGAGCAGCGCGAGGAATGCCCCGAGCGTGAAGCGGCGATACGCTCCCGGCACCAACCAACGCCGCTCCCATGCGAGCACGCCGGCGAGCACGAGACATGTGACCGCGAACGTCACGCCGATGGCGCCGTACAGCGCATGCCACCACCGCTCGCGCACCCTCGCGATGTCGTCGGCGGCGATGGTGACGTCGACGAGCGCCGCGCCGGAGGGCGCAAGAATCGTGATCACGTGGCCGTCGGTCCGCTCGGCAGCACTGCCGAGGAAGCGTGGCGTCAGCGTGACCGGGATGATCGCGGTCTCATACGGCGCCGCCAGCGTGTCGCGCGCCTCCACCCCCGAGGTGCGCGACAGCAGCTGCTCGGCGGCGATGATCCCGATCGGCGGGGCGGAAGGGTTGCCCGAGGGGCGGATTGGCTCCACGTAGACGAGCCGGAGGCCCAGTGCGCCTGGGGCCAGCACCAGAGCAGGGGCTCCTCCCTCAGGCGGCTGCGGCACCGCTTGCGGTCGCCCCGCCCACGCCACGGCCACGCCGTCGGGCGTGGCGACGGTGATGGCGATGTCGCGCCGGGCGGTGCGGGCGGCATCACCGACGATGTCGAACAGGACGCGCTGGTCGCGCGAACTGGCCTCGAGCGAGGGCGAGAGCGCCGGATTCGTGCGTACCTGCCTCGCGGCGGCGGCCAGCGCGTCGGCGTGGCGCGCGAAGCGGGCGCGTACGTCGCGCTCGACGCGAGCGGCCGTGCCCGCGGCATCGGCTCCGAGCCGCCACAACAGCACGCCCGTGCCGAGGAGGCCCACGACGAGCATCGCGGCCAGACCGACCGCCACCACGCGCAGGACGAGACTGCGGGGGCGTGGCGAGGAGGCGGGCGCGAGCTGGAGCATCAGGAAGGCAGTGGCCGGATCTTACTCGGCCTCGGGTGCGGTAGATGGACGTCTCGCGCCCGACGATGGACGCTTCGAACCCGAAGGCGGGGGCCTCCCCGTGGCAGGGATTGATACGCCGAACCCGGACGTACCCGGCCCCCGGCCCCCGGCCCCCGGATCGTATTTCACGTGTTCGCTATAGTTGATGCTGCGCGGGGGCACCCGCAAGTTATGCGCATTCCCGCCATCAAGCTGCCCATCAAGCGCGGCGCCCTGCTGGCCGCCGCCAACTGGCCCATCGTCGTCCTGCAGTTCATCGCAGAGGCCACGTTCAAGATCCTGTTGGCCGTGCCGGTGGTGGGCGGCACGTTCCTCGTCGCACTGGCACTCAACGCCGACGTGCAGGACGTGCTCGGCGATGAACTCGACCTGCGCCAGGGCGCGACGGGCGTGGCCACGTCGCTCCTCGAGCACCCGCTGGCGCTCGCCAGCTTCCTCGCCGCGGTCGCTGTCGCCGTCGTCGGGGGATCGGCGCTGATGTTCATCCTCAAGGGAGGCACGATGGCGGTGCTGGTCGAGGCGCAGCGGCACGCCGGTCCCCTCGAGCGATACCCGGTCCGACTCGCGCTGCTTCGCCGGGCAGCCCGCGTCGACGTCGAGGTATTCCTTCGCGGTACCCGTCGGCTGCGCCGGCGATTCCTGCGACTGGGTGCGTTGCTGCTGGGCATCTATCTCGTGTCGGGCGGCCTGTACCTGGCTGTCATCGTCGCCGGCTATCGAGCCGTCGGCGAGGAAGGCTTCCTCGTGGGATGGACCGTCATCGCGGCGCTCTGCAGCGCCCTGCTCGTCGCCTGGCTGGCGATGGTGAACACCGCGTACCTCGTCGTGCAGGTGGTGATGGCCGCCCGCGATGTCTCGGTGCGCGCGGCGGCACGCGAGGCGCTCACGCTGATGCGGTACGACACGAGCCGGATGCTCGGCGTGTTCATCGTGACCGCCGGGCTGGTCGGCGTCGCGACGCTCGCCTCGCTCATTGCAACGGCCGGGCTCGGCCTGATCTCCTTCGTGCCGTTCGTCGGGCTGACGGTGCTGCCGCTGCAGCTGCTCGCGTGGTTGCTCAGAGGTCTGGTCTTCCAGTACCTCGGGCTCACGTCAGCGGGAGCCTACCTGTCGCTCTGCGACGCGCCGGCCGTGACGCTGCCGCAGGCGCCCGTGACCGGGGGCGTGCCCGCATGACGACGTACGACGCGGCGTTCTCGCGCATGGGCGCGCAGCTGTCCGGATCGGCCATCCGCCAGATGGGCATCCTCGCGGCGGGCCGGCCGGACCTGATTTCCTTCGCACCCGGGTATCCGGACCCGGCGACGTTCGCATGGGAGGCCTATCGCGCCATCGCCGACGACCTGCTGCGCGAGCAGGGGCGCGACACGCTGCAGTACGGTCCCACCCGCGGCTATGGACCCCTGATCGAGACGGTGGTGCCCCGGCTGCGTACGGCCGGCATCGACTGCACCTCCGAGGAGATCGTCGTGACGACCGGCTCGCAGCAGGGCGTCGACCTGGTCACACGCCTGCTCGTCGATCCTGGTGACGTGGTGCTCGTGGAACTGCCGACGTTCACGGGGGCCATTGCCGCCTTCCGCAGCGCCGGCGCGCACATCGTCGGCGTGCGGCAGGACGCCGACGGCATCGACCTCGCCCACCTCGCGGACGTGCTGCGCGCGCAGCGCGAGGCCGGTCGCCGCGTGAAGTTCCTCTACGTCATACCGAACTTCCAGAACCCCACGGGTGGGCTCATGGGGCTGGCCCGCCGACGCGCGCTGCTCGACTGGAGCGAGGGCGAAGGTGTCCTCATCGTGGAGGACGACCCGTACGGCGATCTGTGGTTTGCCGACGTGACGCGCCCTGAAGACACGCGGCCCGTGAAGGCCGACGACGTGCAAGGGCGGGTGATCTACGTCCAGAGCACGTCCAAGACGCTGGCACCGACGTTCCGCACGGCCTGGGTCGTCGCGCCTGCGCCGATCGTCGCGCGGCTCGACGTCGCCAAGCAGTCGGCCGACCTCTGTTCGAGCACCTTCGACCAGCGGATCGTGCACGAAGCGATCACGCGTGGCGTGCTCGACGATCATCTGCCGACCCTGCGCGAAACCTACGCGCGCAAGCGCGCGGCGATGGAGGGCGCGCTCGATCGGCTCGCGGGCGATCTCGTGCAGTGGACGCCGCCACGCGGCGGCTTCTTCCTGTGGGTCCGGCTCCCCGCCGGTGTCGACACGGGGCAGATGTTGAGGGCGGCAGTCGACGCCGGCGTGATCTACGTTGCCGGTGCGCCCTTCTTCGTGGATGGCACGGGAGCGAACGCCCTGCGCCTGGCCTACTCGGCGGCGTCCGAGGCACGCATCGAGGAGGGCATCGCCCGGCTGGCGCGCGTCATCAGGACGGCGGCGGCGTCAGCGCCACGCGTGTCCCCGGCAGCGCGCTGAGCGGGACCGCCGGCAGCCCGAACACGTGCTCGAGCGCCACGAGCCGGCCATCGGCGATCGCGGCGACGATGAAGTCGCCCGGCAGCTCCGAGCGCCGAATCACCACCGGCGCACCTTCGAGCACCTCCAGCCGGTTCTCCGAGAGGGCGAATTCCCCGACCGGGCGACCGGTGTCCAGCGCATAGCCTCGCAGGTCGAGGGCGATGCCCGCCGCCACGATCGTGTTGCCAACCCGCATCGGTCCGGTGCGCGTGCGCCAGGGGAGCGGCTGTCGCCACCGCTGCGCGCCATGACCGCGGTCGAGCGCCCGCAGCACGGTGTCGAGCGACGTGAAGTACACCCGCTGGTCATCGGCGATCGCGGCGCCGATGGGGTCGGCGCCTGCCCGCCAGCGCCAGCGGACCCGGCCATCGCGATCGTCGAGGCAGTAGAAGTGGTTGTCGGTCGAGCCGACGTAGAGCCGCGCGCCGAGCGGCGTGATGCCGACGATGCTGCCGCCGAGCGCGCGTGACCAGATGGGGGCACCGCTGCTGACGTCCAGGGCACGCACGATGCCGTCGCTGCCAGGCAGGTACAGGCGGTCGCCGTTCACGGCGGCCACGCCGACGACCGGGGCCTCGGTCGTCTGGCGCCACACCAGCGTCCCGTCGCTGCCGCGCAGCGCCAGGACCTCGCCGCTCTCGAGGGCGGCGATCACCCAGCCGGCGCGTGCCACCAGCGGCGCCGACACCGCTGCGGCGAGCGGCAGGCGCCAGGCGGCACGCCCGGTGGTGGCGTCGAGTGCCTCGAGGACGTCGCCGGCTACCACGTAGACCTTGTCGTCGGCCGCCGCCGGCCCCAGCGGGGGGGTGACCACCGC
>JAEYZV010000253.1 GCA_023427865.1 Acidobacteriota bacterium | reverse complement strand
CCAGGCCCGGCAAGCACCACTACAAGGCCGCGTTCCACCTCGATGGCAGCTGGGGCTACTCGCTGGTGCCCATCACCGTCATCAACGGGCTCCGGACGTCAGCAGCGCCAGCCACCGGCGTCGCGGTGTTCGGCGGCACGCACGGCAACGAGTACGAAGGGCAGATTGCCGTCAAGCGGCTGTGCCAGGACCTCGACCCTGCGGAGATGTGCGGCCGCGTCGTCCTGATGCCGCAGTTGAGCGAGCGCGCCTGCACCGCACACACACGGTCGGCGCCCGAGGATGGCGTGAACATGAACCGGGCATTCCCTGGCGACGCGCGTGGCACGCTGTCGCGCCGGATCGCCCATTTCGTCACGCACCGCGTCTTCCCACATGCGGGCATCGTCATTGACCTGCACGCCGGCGGACGTGAGGCGTCGTTCCCGATCTGTACGTCGCTGCACCCGATGGAAGACGTGGAGCGGGAAGCGGCGGCGATTGCAGTCGCGCGGCTCTTCGACACGCCGTTCGTCTACCTGTACGCGCGTTCGATGGCGTCGGGTCTGCTGACTGACGAAGCCGAGGCCGCAGGTCGCATCGCGATCGGCGGCGAGTTCGGCTTCGGCGAAGGCGCCAGCCTGCGTGGCATCGCGCATGCGTACGAGGGCGTCAGGAACGTTCTGCGCTACGCCGGGATCCTGTCGGGAACGATCGCGCGCGTGGACCCGGCGCGTCCGACGCCGCCGCGCGTCGTGCAGGCGCCCGACCTCGCCGACTACGTGCCCTGTCCTGCCGACGGCATCTGGGAACCGCTCGTCGTTCCCGGAGAGGACGTCGTCGCCGGACAACCGATAGGCAGATTGCATCGGTTCGAGGACCATGCCTCGGAGCCGCTGCCCGTCGTCGCGCATCGTGATGGGGTGATCATCGCGCTGCACTTCGGCGCCGCCTGCCGCCGTGGCGCCACGCTTCACGTCATCGCACAGGACGTCGCGGGATACGCATGAAGATCACCGACGTCGAAGTCCTGGTGCTGAAGTCGCCGGGCCTGTACCACAGCACCGACACCGACGAAGAACCGCCGGGGCCGACCTACATGGGCCTGGTCAAGGTGTCCACCGACGCGGGCATCACCGGCTATTCCGACATGGAGACGGCGGCTTCGGTGGCCAAGGCGGCCGTCGAAGCGCCGCAATGGAGCGAGGGAGAGATCCAGGCGTTCGATGGACTCGCGTCGCTGCTGATCGGTGAGAACCCGCTGGAGGTCGAGCGGCTCTGGTACAAGATGTACCGGGGCAGCATCTACTACGGACGGCGCGGCGCGGCGATCCAGGCGATCTCGGCAATCGACATCGCACTGTGGGACATCATGGGCAAGGCCTACGGCCAGCCCGTTCACGTGCTGCTCGGCGGCAAGTGGCGGGATCGGGTACGCGCCTATGCGAGCACCCTGTTCCGCCCGACGCCACGGGCGATGCGCGATGCTGCGGCGCGCTACATCGACGAGGGCTTCACCGCCGTGAAGTTCGGCTGGGGCGTGTTCGGCAAGGATCCCTCGCTCGACGTGCGGCTGGTCGAAGCCGCGCGCGAGGCGCTCGGCCCGGATCGCGACCTGCTCGTCGACACGGGCTGGTTCGTCGAGCGCACCCCGAAGCAGGCGATCCAGACCATCCGCAGCATCGAGCCCTTCCGGCCGTTCTTCGTCGAGGAGATCCTCCACCCGGAAGACTACGACGGCTATCGCCGCGTGGCCGATGCGGTCGATACGCTCGTGGCCTGCGGCGAACAGGAAGCCACCGAGTGGGGCTTCAAGGAGCTCATCGAGCGCGCCCGCGTGGACGTCCTGCAGCCCGACCTCACCCGCTGCGGCGGCTTGACCGTGGCTCGCAAGATCGCTCACATGGCGGACAGGGCCAACGTCCTGGTCATACCGCACTCGTGGTCATCGGACCTGCTCACGGCCGCCTCGCTGCACTTCAACGCATTCCTTCGCCACGCGGAGTTCATCGAGTTCAACACGTCGCAGGGCCCGCTCAGTCGCGCGATGGTGCGCGACCCGCTGCGCATCGTGGACGGCTATGTGGACGTGCCCACGGCGCCGGGGCTCGGCGTCGAGGTGGACGAGGACACGATCGCAAAGTACCGCATCGCATAGCGACAGGGTTCCGGGGACCGGGAACGATGCGCCGCACGAAGGTCCGGCGGGGAGAGCGATGCCGGGCGTCGAAGGCCGACGGCCGATTGACGAAGGCCGTCAGGAACCTACTCCAGCCCCAACAACGGCAACGCTTCGCGGTGGATCATCGCCTCGATCCTCTCGACCGGGATCTTCGGCAGGCGCGTGCCCTCGACCATGTCGTCGACACGCCGCAGCGCGTCGATCGTCGAAGCCGGCGTCGTGAACGGGTAGTCTGTCCCGAACAGCAGCCGGTCGAGCACGCCGTACTCCATCGCGAGCACCAGCGCGTTGTAGAACTGCCACGGCCGGTAGTACAGCGCCGACACGTCGCTGTACAGGTGTCGATGCTTGCGGATCAGCACCATCGTCTCGGCAACCCACGGGTGGCCCATGTGGGCGATGACCATCCGGAGTGTTGGGAACTGCAGCGCCAACGGCTGCAGCAGTACCGGATTGGCCAGCTCCAGCGACACGTTCTCGCAGAAGGTCGTGCCCTGGTGGATCAGGACGGGCACGTCGAGAACCACGGCAGCCTGCATCAGGCGCACGAACCGCGGGTCCTGCGGGTGGACGTTCTGGTAGATCGGAGCGACCTTCAGCCCACGCAGGCCCAGCGTCTTCACGGCGTACTCGAACTGCTGGACCGCGTCCTCGTCGAGGGGGTCGACCGACGCGAAGCCGATCAGCTTCTCGGGATGGGTGGACACGTAGCCGGCGACGTACTCGTTGGGCACGAGCACGCCGACGTGGCTGGCGCGGAAGCCGAGCACCACCGCCTTGTCGACCGGCGCCATCGCCGCCCAGTGCGCGTCGAGGTCCACCGCGATCTCCAGCAACGGGTTACCCGCAGTGATCCGGGCATCCTGGACGAAGGCGTCCGCGATGTGTGCGGACTCCCACACGTGGGTGTGTATGTCGACGATCATTTCAGTTCAGGCCTTCGTCGGTCGGCCTTCGGCCTTCGCACACCATACCTCACGCCGCGCTCCGACCC
>JAEYZV010000252.1 GCA_023427865.1 Acidobacteriota bacterium | reverse complement strand
CGCTGGCACCGCACGTCGCCGCCGTGGTTGCCCTCGAGTGGGATCGCGGGCTGGCATCGATCGCGGCCGATCGCGTCGCGCGAGCTGCCAGCGGGAACGTCCAGGTGATCCTGGGTGGACGGGCAGGAGGGCTTCCATTCGCCGACGGGTCGTTCGACGCTGTCGTCTCGAGCACGCTCGGGCAGATCTCGGCGGCGGTGCTCGGTGGCCAAAGGCGTCCGCCCGTCACTGATGCCCGCCTGCTTGGCGAAATGCGCCGCGTCCTGCGCCCGGACGGGCACCTGATCGTCGTGGCGAGCAATACCTATGGCTACGACAGACTCGCGCGGGGGCGCGCCTGGTCGATGCACGCCGTCGACCGCGTCTCGTTGCGCGCGGCGCGTCGGCAGCTTCGATGCGCGGGGCTGCACGTGCGTGGCCTGGTCGGCCTGCACCCGGGCTATCCGCGCGTTCGCGAGGTTGCGCCGGACAACACGCGAGCGCGCGATGGCGCGCGGCGCCGGCGCTCGTGGCGGGCTCTGCTGCAGCGACACGGAGTCTTCGTGCCTGCGTTCGCCATGGTCGCGAGCGCTGGCGGTTCGCTGCCGCCGACGCTCAAGTCGCGCATCAAGGCCGTCGCCGACGCAGAGTTGGGCCCCGGCGAGGCGCTGGCGCTGGGCCGTTGCGAGGTGACGCGAAAGCAGAAGGTCGTGGTCCGAGGGCGGGCGGGGGGCCGTGACGTGATCCTCAAGCTGCCCCTGGACGAACGTGGGGCGATCGGGGAACGCAACAACGCGCTCTGGCTGGCGCGGCTCGCCACGACCGACGCACCGGCAATCGCACCTCGTGCCCTCGTGAGCGGCGTGGTGCAGGGGCAACCCTTCCACATCGAGGAAGCCGTGGTGGGCCGCCCACTCGTCACCGACGGGCGCGGCACGTCACGTGCGCACGCCGTTCGGCTCGCGGGCGACGTGATCCGAAGGCTGCATCCGGACGCAACCACCAGGGGCACGCGCCCGTGGGGCGATTTCGACCGAGCCCTGCTGGCCGCGCCGCTGGCCCGGGTGATCGCGGCAACAGGGGAGGTCGAGCGGGGCGCCCGGCTTGGCGATCGACTCCGAGCTGCTTTCGACGGCCATCCGTGGATCGCCGGGATGCTCCACGGCGACTTCAGCGCAAGCAACGTCTTCATGGGCGAGGGCGGCGCCCCTCGCGTCATCGACTGGGAGTACGCCGTCGATCTCGGCGTGCCGGTCATCGATCTCCTGCACTACTGCGAGAGCCTCGAGCGGTTGACGCAGGTCCGCGGCGCCGTCGGTGCCAATCTCCTGCGCCTCGGACAGCGTCACTGGTCGGCCGACGAGTTGCAGGCGATCGACACTCTCTACGAGTACTTCCGTATCCCCGCCACGCTGCATCGCCCGCTCTGCGCACTGACGTGGCTGCTCCACATGGGACGCCTGCTCGACACGCAGGCACGGTTCCGCCCGCGGTTCGTGGAGGGGCAGCTCCGGCCGGCCCTCCTCGCGTTCACGCAGTAAGCCCTCAGGCGAGGTGCCCGCAGGAAGCCGCCGCCGGAGGCGACTGAAGGCCGCGCGACGCCGATCTCACCTCGATGGACGAGCGGGAGCAGGCGCCTCTTGCGAGTGTGAGGCTGGCGCTGTCCTTGCTCCGTCCGCGGTACGTACGAGATCCGCGTCTGCCCGCCCGCGGGTGAGCGGAACCCATCGGAGGTTCACGACGTGCGCCTGATCAACCGGTCCGACGTTCTCGCCCAGATGCCACGGCACCGCGCCGCGGAATCGCCGCGCGACCCACTGCAGATGCCGGCGGTTCCCCCAACGGGCCGCGAGCACGAACGAGCGTTGGTCCACGCGTGGCGCGAAGCGCATTGGGCGTTCAGGCTGAAGCTCGAGGAACTCGCGCGTCGCTTCGGCATCACCGACCTGGCGCCGCTCTACGACGAGGCGCGCCGCCGCGACAACCAGTTGAACGAGCTGTACCGAACACGTGCCGAGCAGCTCGAACGTGCGAGGCGCGAGCCGATCAAGGGAGGGGTCGCCGGGAGGGCGGGGGAGTGCACGCTGGCCGAGCGCGCACTGTTGGCGCGGTTTCGTGTCCTCGGGCAAGAGGACCGCGCCGCGCTGCTCCGCCTGGCGGCGCGGCTCGGCCAGCCACCGCGAGCTACTCCGGCGGGTCTGCGTGACCGGGCGCCGGCGTCGGATGGGCGAACAGGGGATTGGTGAACGTGCGGATGGCGGAGGATTCCTCCGGACGCCCGTGCAGGAGCAGTTGGCCCGAGTCGCGGACGGTGCAAACGGGCGCGACGTGTCCTCGCTGCGACCTGGTGTCAGGCTGCCTGACCACGTGCGGCCCGGGCGCTCATGGCCTGTGGTGCGAGCCAGGTGAGTCCCCACTTGATCAAGAAACGTGACTGACCTGACTCACGCCACCAACGCCACAGGAGTTCACGCGCTTCACGCCGCTGACCTTCGCGAACTAAGCTGTTTGCCAGTCCACTCCGGTTCTTCCAGAGCGCTGCTTGGATGTCTCGTGACAAGGGCGGGCGGCTGTCGGCCACCAGGGCGAGCCAGGTGCTCAACCGAATCTCTACGGCGCGGTGTCGAGCAGCGCTCCCGACCGGGTGCTCCGTCAGGAGTCCGACCTTCCTGTCGGGAGCTTTGTCGATGGAGACCAAGGGCATGTCCACGTAGCACATATCGGTCACGAGGCCGAGACGGAAAAGAAAGTCGACATCCTGATCGAGGCGGAGTCGTGGATCGAAACGCCCACACCTGGTCATCGCATCCCGGCTCACGAGGACAGTCTGCATGTAAATCCCTGGCCACCTTTCGACAAACAGTGGCGCGGGATCGCTCAGCTTGCCGAAGGCGTCCGTGGCCTCTCCGTATCGCGCTGGCTGACGGGCCCTCGCGGA
>JAEYZV010000223.1 GCA_023427865.1 Acidobacteriota bacterium | reverse complement strand
CACCGGCGGGCCCTGCTCTCCGTACGTAGCCGTCGGGCCTTGCCCGACGGGCAGGCGTCGCCCGTCGCCGTGCTGCGCTGCGTACGTACCCGTCGGGCGTCGCCCGACGGTCATCCCGCCCGTACATGCCGGCCTTCGGCGGTCGGCCGTCGGCCTTCGCGATGCGGTGGACGTCACCGCCGGGCGCTGCTCTCCGGACGTAGCCGTCGGGCCCTGCCCGCCGTCATCCCGCCCGTAACATGCCGGCCTTCGGCGGTCGGCGATGGGCCGTCGCCGCTGCGATCACGCGCAGCCGTCGGGCCCTGCCCGACGGTCGCGCGCTACGGCACGAGGTGCGTGAACGGTGGGACGTAGGCTTGCAGCAGCACGAGCACGCCCACGAGCGCGGCGAGCACCAGGCTGTGCCAGAACACGTAGCGCAGGATGTCCCCTTCGTGCCCGTACCACCGCGTCGCCGTGCTCGCGACGACGATGCTCTGGGCGTCGATCATCTTGCCCATCACGCCACCGGAGCTGTTGGCGGCGGCCATCAGCACCGGGCTCAACTCGAGCTGCTCGGCGGTGATGCGCTGCAGGCTGCCGAAGAGCACGTTGGACGACGTGTCGGACCCGGTGAGGGCGACGCCGAGCCAGCCGAGCATCGTGCCGAAGAACGGATACAGCAGCCCGGTGCCCGCAAACGCGAGGCCGAGCGTCGCGTCGAGTCCCGAATAGCGGGTCGTGAACCCCAGCGCCATCATCAGCGCGATCGTCAGCAGCGACGTACGCACGAGCCGCAGCGTGCGCCAGTAGGTGCGGGAGAGCTCGAGGAGCGAACACCCCATCACGAGCCCGGCGATGATCGCCGCGAGGAAGATCGCCGTGCCGGTCGCCGAGAGCCACGAGACGGCGTACACCGCGGCCTCGGCTGCCGGCGCAGCCACCACCGGCGGCACGCGCTCGATGGCCTCGTGCAGCAGCGGCACGGGCACGCGGACCGTCGTCGCGGCATCGAGCGCCGCTTTCACCGGCGGCAGCCCCCACACGAAGACGAGCACGCTCAGGATCAGCCACGGCACCCACGCGCGCACCACCTCCGCACGCGAAGGGACCGCGGCATCGGCGTCGACGCGGACGCCCAGTCGGTGCCCCGGCGTCCAGCCGTCCCGAGGCTGCCACACGCGCAGGAACAACACGAGCGACGCCATCGACGCAATCGAGGCGACCACGTCCACGAGCCAGGGCCCGTGGAAGTTCGAGACCAGGCCCTGGAGCAACGCAAACGGCACGCCCGTCGCGAGGATGGCCGGCCAGATGCCGACCATGCCCCGCCAGCCGGCAAACGCCGCGATGAGCCAGAACGGCACGATCACCGAGAACAGCGGCAGCTGGCGGCCGACCATGCCGCTCAGCGCGAACAGGTCGAGGCCGCTCACGGCGCTGAGCGCGATGATCGGCGTCCCGAGTGCCCCGAACGCCACAGGCGCCGTGTTGGCGATCAGCGACAGCCCCGACGCGGCCAGCGGCGCGAACCCGAGCCCGATCAGCAGCGCGCCGGTGACCGCCACCGGCGTGCCGAAGCCGGCCGCGCCCTCGAAGAATGCCCCGAACGCAAACGCCACGAGCAGCAGCTGCAGCCGCGCGTCGGTGGTGACGTGGGTGATGCTCTGGCGCAGCGTTGCGAAGAGGCCGCGCTCCTCGGTCAGCTGGTACAGGAAGATCACGTTGACGACGATCCAGCCGATCGGCAGCAGTCCGTAGGCGGCGCCATAGCCGGCACTCGCGAGCGCCATGCCTGCCGGCATCCCGAAGACGACGATGGCGATCGACAGCGAGGTCGCAAGGCCGATGAGCGCCGCGACGTGCGCCCTCAGATGCAGCAGCGCCAGCGAACCGAGCAGCGCCACGACCGGGAGCGCCGCGAAGACAGTGGACAGCCACGGCTGTCCGAACGGGTCGTACACCTGCGTCCACATGAGCGGAGCGCAGTATAGACTGCGGCCATGCACCGCGAGGACCTGCTGACGGCGCTCGGCCGCCTCGTCCCGGCGGACCGTTTGCTCACCCGGCCTGGGGCGCTCGCGTCGTACGAGTCCGACGGGCTGACCGCCTACCGCGCCCGGCCGCGGGCGGTCGTCATCGCCGAATCCGCCGACGAGGTCGTCCAGACCGTGCGTGCCTGCCATGCGGCTCGCGTGCCGTTCATGGCACGCGGCAGCGGCACGAGCCTGTCCGGCGGCGCTGTTCCGATCGAGGACGGCATCGTCATCGCGCTCAACCGGCTCAATCGCGTGATCCGGTTCGATCCCGATGCTCGCGTCGCGGTCGTCGAGCCCGGCGTGGTGAACCTGGCCGTCTCGGCGCTGGCCGCGCCGCACGGGCTGTACTACGCGCCCGATCCCTCGAGCCAGTCGGTCTGCACCATCGGCGGCAACGTCGCCTTCAACTCCGGTGGCGCCCATTGCTTCAGGCACGGGATGACCGCCAACCACGTGCTCGGCCTGCGCGTCGTGCTCGGCGACGGCACGGTGACGACGCTCGGCGGCGACAGCCTCGAACAGGCCGGGCCCGACCTGACCGGCTTCTTCGTCGGGTCGGAAGGGCTCTTCGGCATCGCCCTCGAGATCACGCTGCGGCTCGTCTCGCGTCCGCGCCTCTACCGCACGGTGCTCGCGGCGTACGACCGGCTGCAGGCGGCCGGCGACGCCGTGTCGCGGGTGATCGACTCGGGCCTGCTGCCGGGGGCGATGGAGATCATGGACCGGCTGGCCATGGATGCCGCCGAAGCCGCCGTGCACGCCGGCTATCCGACCAGTGCCGCCGCCGTGCTGATCGTCGAGTGCGAGGGCGAGGACGCGCAGGTCGAGGCGGAGTTCGTCCGGCTCATGGACATCCTCTCGACGTCGCAGCCGCTGCACGTACACGTCGCCGCCGACGAAGAGGAACGGGCACGCATCTGGAAGGGCCGCAAGTGCGCGTTCTCCGCCGTCGGGCGCCTCAGCCCCGACTTCATCGTGCAGGACGGCGTCGTGCCGCGCGCGCGGCTCGGTGAGGCGCTCTCGGCGATCGAGGAACTGTCGCGAGCACACGGCATCCGCGTCGCCAACG
>JAEYZV010000197.1 GCA_023427865.1 Acidobacteriota bacterium | reverse complement strand
CCTCCAGCACGGTCGAGGCACCGACGCCTCCGGTGCCGCAGGACCGCGAGGAGCGCAAGCGACTCGAGGCGGAGCGCCGGCGCGCGCGGCGGGCCTGGGAAGCCCACCAGGAACGCGTCGCGCGGCTCGAGAGCCGGATCGCCGAATGCGAGCGCGAGATCAAGACGCTCGAAGCGGAGATGGGTCAGCCGGGATTCTACGACGATGCCGCGGGGTCCAGGCCCGTCATCGACCGCCATCAATCGCTGATGTGGGAGGTCGGTGACCGGATGGCCGAGTGGGAAGCCCTCCTCGAATCCGCGCCGCCGGAGGCCTGAGCGGCGCAGCCCAACGTCCGAACCTCGGAACGTCAGCACCGCCCACCCTGGACGACGGTTTTCGTCACCCGATTACAACTTCCGACACCTGATGTATCCAAGGTTATGGATACGTCAGGCGATACCGATCACGTTTCTGGCCGGTTCGTGCGTTTCCGTAATCGGCATGCGCCTTGAATGTAATGGCCGCCGGAAGGCCATGCTCTCGCACCACCCGTCTTCGTCGTCGACCGATCACGTTCGCGCCGCCCGGCTCAACGCGGCCCCGGAGCGCGACGAACTCGTGCCCGAGCGGTTCTACCGCGACCTCATCTCGGGGATGCGGAACGGCGTGATCGTGATACGGCGCGATGGGCGGCTGGTGGCCATCAACGACGCGGCGTACGCGTCGCTCGACATGTTGCCCGGCCCCCACGACATCGGCCGGCCGATCGCGCACGTACTGGCCGACGTCCCGGAGATGGTGCGCGTCCTCGAAGGCGCGTTCGGCAGCGATCCGCTTCCCAACCGCGCCGAGGTGAAGCTGGCACGCACGGGGCGTTCGATCGGCTTCACGCTGTCGCTCGTGCGCGACGGACTCGGCCACGTGTCCGGGGCCGCGCTCTTCTTCCGGGATCTGACGCGCGTCGAACAGCTCGAGGAGCGCGAGCGCTTGCGCGACCGGCTGGCGGCGCTCGGCGAGATGGCGGCGGCGATCGCCCACGAGGTGAAGAACCCGCTGGCCGGCATCGAGGTGATGGCCGGCCTGCTCAAGCGGCGGCTGTCCGACAACCCCGAGGCCCAGACGATGCTGGCCGACATCATCGGCGAGGCGAAGATGGCCAACGCTATCGTCCTCGAGGTGCTCGACTTCGTGCGCCCGGTGCGACTGCACGTCGAGGAGGTGTCGGTCGGCGCATTGGTCCAGGACTCGCTGCTGATGGCCGGCAGCCTCGTGCCCCGCCGCAGCGTGGCAGTCAGCGTGGACGTCTCCGACAGGCTGCCCCCGGTGCTCGGCGACGGTCACCAGCTGCGGCAGGTGTTCACGAACCTGCTGACGAACGCGTTCGAGGCGCTCGACGGCAGCGGTCGGCTCGTCGTGCAGGCAACAGCGCTCGATCGCTTGCCGGTGCCTCAGGGCCCCGATCACCCGCAGGGCGCCGGCGTCGAGATCACGATCAGCGACGATGGTCCCGGAATTCCGGAGTCCATGCGCGAGCGCATCTTCAACCCGTTCTTCACGACCAAGCCGCGCGGCTCCGGTTTGGGCCTCGCGATCGTCAGGAAGGTGATCGACGCCCACGAGGGCCGGATCGAGGTGCTGCCCGGCGCCGATGGCGTCGGCACCTGCTTCCGGCTGCTGTTGCCGTTTGCCCCGGCCCTCGAGCACGAGCCCGTGCGCGTGCCCGATGACGGGGCGCCAGGCGGCCCGAGACCGAGGTGAGCCGAGGCCTCGACTCGACTCCCATTCGCATTTCACATTTCGCATTTCACATCTCCTGAGTCCCATGGGCCGCATCCTCGTCGCCGACGATCACGATTCACTCCGCCGCGCCCTTGCCCGTGCCCTCGTCGAAGCCGGTCACGAGGTCACCGAGGCGTCCAACGGCAACGTCGCCATCGAGCGCCTGCACGAGACGAACTTCGACGTCGTGCTGAGCGACCTGAAGATGGGCGGCAGCGACGGGCTCGACGTGCTGCGGACGGCAAAGGCACTGCAGTCGCAGACGGCCGTCATCCTCATGACCGCGTTCGGATCGGTGCACACGGCCGTGGAGGCGATGAAGATCGGCGCCTTCGACTACGTGCCCAAGCCGTTCGAAATCGAGGAGATGGAGGTCAAGATCGACAAGGCGCTCGAGCACCGGCGCCTTCGCAACGAGGTCGACTACCTCCGGCACGAGCAGGGCGGCATCTACCAGTTCGACAACATCATCGGCGCGAGCGGCGCGCTGCAGCGCGTGCTCGACGTGGTGCGCAAGGTCGCCAAGAGCAACACCACCGTCCTGATCAGCGGAGAGACAGGCACCGGCAAGGAGCTCATCGCCGGCGCCATCCACCACAACTCGCTGCGGGCGGCCCGCAACTTCGTGAAGGTCAACTGCGCGGCGCTGCAGGAGAATCTGCTCGAGTCCGAATTGTTCGGCCACGAGCGGGGCGCGTTCACGGGCGCCGACAAGCAGCGGATCGGCCGCTTCGAACAGTCCGACGGCGGCACGCTGTTCCTCGACGAGATCGGCGACATGAGCGCCAACACGCAGGCCAAGATCCTGCGGGTGCTCCAGGAGCACGAATTCGAGCGGCTCGGCGGCACGCGCACGATCCGCGTCGACGTGCGGCTCATCGCCGCCACCAATCGCAACCTGGCTGCGATGGTGGAGCAGGGGCAGTTCCGCGAGGACCTCTACTACCGGCTGAACGTGGTGCAGATCGAGATGCCGCCGGTGCGCGACCGCAAGGAAGACATCCCGGCGCTGACGAACTTCTTCATCAAGCGCTTCGCCGTGGAACTGAAGAAGCGCATCGAGGGTGTGACTCCGGAGGCGCTGAAGCTGCTGATGCGCTACAACTGGCCCGGCAACATCCGGGAACTCGAAAACACGATCGAGCGTGCGGCACTGCTGTGCGACTCGCGCCTCATCAGCGCCGACGATCTGCGCCTCGGCAGCTCGGGCACGACCGAGCACGACGGCCCTGCGACCGTGGTCAAGATCCCGCCGCAGGGCATCCCGCTCGAGGAGATCGAGCGACAGGCCGTCATCGAGGCGCTGAAGATGGCCAACTGGGTGCAGAAGGACGCTGCCGAACTCCTGTCCATCAGCCCGCGCGTGATGAACTACAAGATCAAGACGCTCGGCATCGACTTCCCGCGCGCCCGCCGGATGCCGATGGCAGGCGCGCCGATGGTGATGTAGGCACGACGCCTCACACCTTCGCCTTGGGGTGCGCAGCGCGGTAGACGTCGAGCAGGTGCTGGACGTTCACCTGCGTGTACCGCTGCGTGGTGGTCAGCTCGACGTGGCCGAGCAGCTCCTGGATGGCGCGCAGGTCAGCCCCCCGCTCGAGCAGGTGCGTGGCGAACGAGTGCCGCAGCGCATGGGGACTGATCCCGTATCGCGACGTGCACAGGCGCACGTATCGCGTGACGAGACGATGCACGCTGCGCGGCGTCAGGCGCGTGCCACGGTAGTTCACGAACAGGGGCTCCGCCTTCGCCCTTCGGGCTACGGCGAGACGCCTCGCCTCCTCGAGGCTGGTCGTGCCGGCGAGACGCGGCGGGTTTTCCGTCTCCCGTTGCTCCTCGGCCGCGATGATCGCGTGACGATCCTTCAGCCAGGCCCGGATCGCCTCGGCGGCTCGCTGGTGGCATGGCACCAGCCGCTCCTTGCGGCCCTTGCCCATCACCCGGACCATCCGTGACGAGAGGTTCACGTCGTCGACGTCGAGCGAGACGAGCTCCGACAGGCGCAGACCCGACGCGTAGAACAGCTCGAGGATCGCCCGATCGCGACGCCCGAGCGGCGTCGTCCCGTCCGGCGACTCGACGAGCGCCGTCACCTCGTCGACCGACAGCACCTGCGGCACGCGATGTTCGCGCTTCGGACTTCCGACGAGCGCCACCGGATCGTCGTCCCGCACGCCCTCGTGCCGCAGGTAGCGCGCAAAGCTGCGCATGGCCGAGATGCGGCGGGCGGCCGAGGCCCGCGAATTGCCGCGCGCGTGCAGTTCGCCGAGGAAGCCACGAATCGCCTCGGGCGTGACGTGCGCGGGCGTGAGGGCGTGGCGTGGCGTGGTGGTCGCCGCGCCAAGGAAGTACAGGAACTGCACCAGATCCGCCTCGTAGTTGCGGACCGTGTGTTCCGAGGCGTTGCGATTGAGCGCGAGGTACTCGGTGAAGGCGCGGATCGCATCGCGCAGCGGCGACGCGGCATCGATCTCGCGAACCTCCACGTGCACGCGTCCGCGTCCCGACCCGCCGCCGGCGACGCGGCGGCCACGACCCGGAACGCTGCCGCGCGGCATCTACGGCGAGGCGGTCGCCGACACCGCCTCGAGCGACGCCTTCCATTCGTCGAGCGAGCGGAGGGCGCGCGTCGCGAGCGCCTCCTTCCGCTGTTCCTTCCTGCCGGGTCCGCCGGCGCGTCGGCCGGGGCGCGGCGGCAGCTCGGCGAGCGGCGGCATGATGCCGAACGTGATGTTCGACGGCTGGTAGTGCTTCGCCTCTGCATGCGAGACGTAGTGGGCGAGCGCGCCGATGGCCGTGTCGCGCGGCGCCTGCGTGCACGGCCGGCCGAGCGCCAGGCGTGCCGCGTTGATGCCCGCGAGCAGGCCCGAGGCGGCCGACTCGACGTAGCCTTCGACGCCCGACACCTGGCCGGCCAGGAACAGGTCCTCGCGCGTGCGGACCTGCCACGTCGGCCGCAGGATCGTCGGGCCGTTGACGTACGTGTTGCGGTGCACCATGCCGAAGCGCACGAACTCGGCGCCCGCAAGCCCCGGGATCAGCCGCAGCACACGCGCCTGCTCGCCCCACTTCAACTGCGTCTGGAACCCCACGAGGCTGAAGTGATCGCCGGCAATCGTGTCCTGCCGCAGCTGGACGACGGCGAAGGGGATGCGGCCCGTACGCGGGTCGGGCAGGCCGACCGGCTTCATCGGGCCGAAGCGCAGCGTGTCGGCGCCGCGGCGCGCCATCACCTCGATGGGCAGGCATCCCTCGAAGAACTGCGCCTTGTCGAAGTCGCGGACGGTTGCCGATTCGGCGCCGAGGAGCGCGTCGTAGAACACGCGGTACTCCTCCTCGGTCATCGGGCAGTTCAGGTAGTCACCTTCCCCATCGTCCACGCCGCAGGCAGGAAGGACGGTAGGACTCGGTGTCCCAGCTGGGCCGCTGGACTCCGCCAGGCTGCGGGCTGCAGGCTGCAGACTGCAGCTGGCATCGGGTGAGGCACCGGCCGCGTGGGGCCCGGCCGGGACAGCCGGCCCTGCCTCTCCACCGCTGCGGATGCTGCGGCCCCACCGCGAGGCGCGATACACGATCGACATGTCGATCGACTCGGCGAGCACGATTGGGCTGATCGCATCGTAGAAGGACAGGTGCTCGGCGCCGACGAGCCGCGCGATGTCCTGCGACAGCGCATCCGAGGTGAGCGGGCCGGTCGCGACGATCACTGGTCCCCGCGTCGCGTCCGGCGCGGGAATCGCCGGAACTTCCTCGCGCACCACGTCGATCAGCGGGTGCGAGGCGATGGCATCGGTGACCGCCTGCGAGAAGAGCACGCGATCCACCGCGAGCGCGGCACCTGCCGGCACGCGGTGCGCCTCCGCGCAGCGCATGATCAGCGACCCGAGCCGGCGCATCTCCTCCTTGAGCACGCCGACGGCATTGTCGAGCTTGTCGCCACGGAAGCTGTTGCTGCAGACCAGTTCCGCGAGGCGGTCGCTCTGGTGCACGAGCGTCGGGCGCACCGGCCGCATCTCGTGCAGCCGCACGCGCACGCCGCGCGACGCGACCTGCCACGCCGCCTCGCTCCCCGCGAGGCCGCCGCCGATGATCGTCACCACCACGTTCGTGTCCAGGCTAGGCGGAGCGCTTCGCCGCACGCTTGCGCGTCGTGCCGCCGCTCGAGGCGCGCTTTGCCGGTGCGCGCCCGCGGCCCTTCTTCGCAGGTGCGGCTTCCCGCGCCTTCAACAGGCCGATGGCCTCCTCGAGGGTGAGGGCATCGACGGTCACATCCTTGGGCACCGAAGCGTTCGTCGTGCCATCGGTGACGTACGGACCGTAGCGCCCTTCGAGGATCTCCACCTTCGCGTTGGTCTCCGGGTGGACGCCCACGTCACGCAGCACCGTCCGCGTCGTCGTCCGACGCCCGCGTCCCTTCTTTTCCTGCTTGAAGAGCTCGATGGCGTGATCCAGCGTGACCGTGAACACCTCGGCATCGGAACCGAGCGACCGGAACTCGCTCCCGCGCTTCACGTACGGCCCGAACCGGCCGAAGTTGGCGATGATGTCCTCGCCAGCTTCTGCGTCGTGGCCCACCACGCGCGGCAGTGACAAGAGTTCGAGCGCCCGATCGAGCGTGATCGTGTCCGGCCGGTCGTTCTTGGTGAGCGAGGCCCGGCGCGGCTTCTCCTTGCTGCCCTTCTCGGGAGCTTCTCCGAGTTGCACGTAGGGCCCGAAGCGGCCCGTGAGCACGTACACCGGCAACCCGGTCTTCGGATCGCTGCCCAGGCTCTGTGGCCCCTGCGTCCGCTCCTTCAGCAGCCGCAGCGCGTGGTCGAGCGTGAAGTCGGCCGGCGCCACGTCGTCCGGGATCGAGGCGTTGGCGTCGCCTATCTGCACGTAGGCGCCGTAGCGGCCGATGCGGATGACGACCTTCTGCCCCGACGCCGGATCGGTCCCCAGCTCGATGACCGGGTAGTCGATGCGATCCTCGTTGGTGACGAGGCGCTCGAGCCCTGGCCAGGAATCGTCGCCGCCGTCCTCGACATGTCCGCCCCGGTAGAAGTACTCGAGGAAACGGTCACGATCGAGCTTGCCCTTCGAGATGAGGTCCAGATCCTCTTCGATGCGGCCCGTGAATCCCAGCTCGACGAGCTGGCCGAAGTGCTCCTTCAGCAGCCGTGTCACCGCGAACGCGGTGTAGCTCGGGACGAGCGCCTTGCCCTGCCGCCACACGTAGCCGCGCCGCTCGATCGTCTGGATGATCGACGCGTACGTCGAGGGCCGGCCGATGCCGTCCTCCTCCAGCCGCTTCACGAGCGAGGCGTCGGTGTAGCGAGGAGGCGGCAGCGTCTCGTGCGCCTTCGGGTCGAGCGCGCCGAGCGTCAGCGGCCCCTCCCCGGGGGCGGTCACGCGGTCGCCGACCGAGAGCTTGGGCAGGATCGTCTCCTGGTCGCCGAGCTCGCTGGCCGGGTCGTCGCTGCCTTCGACGTAGGCCCGCAGGAAGCCCGCGAACTGGATGGCCTTGCCCGTCGCGGTGAACACGTGGGGCGTGCCG
>JAEYZV010000140.1 GCA_023427865.1 Acidobacteriota bacterium | reverse complement strand
CCTGGCGAATCGCCGCAATCGATTCGGCATCGTCCTGCGGGCCCCATCCGAACCGCCACTCTCCGCCGATCGCCCAGGCACCGAATCCGATGGGCGTGATGCGGAGGTCCGTACGACCGAGCTGACGCGTCTCCATTTCTCGATTCTATCGCCCGGGCAGCAATCGGGGTTTGCAGGGCAGCTGGGTTCCCGCATCGGGGTTGCGGCAGGTCGGTGCAGTCGGGGTCGACGCTGGCGGTTCCACCATCGCGGTCGGGTGGGGAAACCCGTCCTCGGCTCGTGCTTTGTGGGAGGTCCGGTGCTCGACCGTCACAGCCCGTCGAGCTCCCGCACGACGGCCGAGCCGCGCCATCGTCCGTGCGCAGGGCGCACAGCCGGTCGTTACGGGAGCGGCGCGTTGAGGATGACGGTCGCGGGCGTCGGCCGCATCGACTCCAGCGGAGCGTTGACGATGAAGCGGCGCTGGTCGCGCATCGCGCCGAAGTGATACCGCATGTCGTAGCCGAGGAACGGCAGGCGGATGAGCCCCCGGGCCGCGCCAATCGTCGGACTCGGCCCGCTCGGGTCCACGCTGACGTGCATCTGCGTCCTGTCCAACCCGTGCAAGAACAACGCCCGCCCGTCCGCACTCCACTCGGGTTCGCGGCCGTAGTCGGTCGACACGCGCCACCGCCGCCCGTCGAGTGGCACGGGCACGACGTACACCTGGCGCCCGCCGGACTCGGGCGAGGAATACGCGAGGAAGCGACCGTCGGGTGAGATCGCGGGATCCTGATCGTTCTGCGGAGACCGGACGAGGGGCACCGGTCCCCCGCCGTCGAGGGGACGCATCCAGATGTCCCACCCGCCCTGCTGATCATGGCGCTCGTAGATGACCGACCGGCCGTCCGGCGTCAGTGCATGCGGCACCACCGGCCCGGAGAACTGGAACAACTCGTTCTCATGCTGTCCGCCCTGAGCCGACGTCGCAAAGAACGCGTACCGCATGTTGCGTCGAGACAGGTAGTACACCGTGCGACCGTCGGGCGACCACATCGGCGCGATGTCTTCGGCCTCGTGCTGGGTGAGTCGCACGCGCGACCGCCGCTGGAAATCGAGCACCCAGATCTCCCGCGTGTTGGTTTCCGGATCGACCTGCTCGTAGGCAAGGTGCGTCCCCTGCGGCGACAGCCGCATGTCCCGCGTGTCGAGGGCGTCGAACTCGTCCAGCGTCCGTCCCCCGGTATCGACCACACGGAACGTGCGCGGACTCGGTGCGGCGGCGACGAAGGCCACGAGCGCATGCGTGCCGGTCGCTCCCTGCGCCGGCCCCGTGATGGCCACCGTCACGTCGGCTTCGCCGAACGCGTACGGATTGACGCGAATGCCGTCGGCAACCGTCACCGGTTCGCCCGCCATCACTCCCGCAGAGAGGTCGAGATGCTGGGTCTTCAACTGTCCGCGCTGCGTGTAGAACACGCGCGTACCAGCCACTATCGGGTTGGAATCGATCTCCAGCAGTTCACGATCGGGTGTATCCGGACCGTCCTCCCTGCGCCCGAGGTACAGCATCCGCCGGCCGGTCCGCGCGCTCACGGCGGAGTAGATGAAGTACCGGCCGTCGCCGACGAACGATGGCCACGAGAGGGCCATGCGCACATCGGGTTGCTGCGCCCGCAGCACGCGCGGCGTTCCGCCCGACGCAGGCACGGTCACCAGAGTGGTGCCGTGCTCGATCGAGTACAACAGCGAACCGTCCGGCCCCCACGAGCCCGATGAGGGCCGCCGTGCCGGCGCCACCGTCTGCGGCTCCCCGCCGGAGGCTCGGACCCTCCACACCGACACGCCTTTGAAGAAGGCAATCCACTGGCTGTCTGGCGACCAGAACGGGTCCCGCGCGCCCTGCGTCTCGTCGATCTCCACGCCGGCGATGTCGTTCATGCGGCGGACGTACAGTCGCCCGGCAGATGTGTAAGCGAGGCGCGACCCGTCGGGCGAGAGCGCGACACCCTCGATTTCGTCGCCAGGGCCGGCCGGGTAGACGCCGAGGCGGACTTCCGGAGGAGGGGTTGGACGGGAGGACCACCACCACGTGCCGACCACCGCGCTTGCCACCACGGCACCCACCGCAACGCCGGCGAGCAGCCACGGCGCTGCCGCGACACGAGCCCGCGACTGTGGCTCGACCGGTACCAGCAGCCCGGCGAGCGCCATCTCGAGAGCACCGGCGCTCGCGTAGCGGTCGCGCGCCTCCGGCGACAGCGCCCGTTCCACCACGCGGATGAACGCGAGCGGGAGGTCGCTGCGCACGTCGGCCAGCCGCTTGCGATCGCCGGACGTGTGCGCTGCCTTCAACGCGCGGGGCGAGTGCGCTTCCACCGGCACCGAGCCGGTGACGAGGCGATACAGCAGCACACCCACGCTGTAGATGTCGCTGCTGACGCTGGCCTTGGCTCCGTTGAACAACTCCGGCGCCATGTAGAGAGGGGTGCCCACCTCGTCGTACACGAAGGCGCCATCGCCCGACTCCGCATCGCGACCCGTGCCGAAGTCCATGAGCACGAGCCGGCCATTGCGGTCGCGCAT
>JAEYZV010000128.1 GCA_023427865.1 Acidobacteriota bacterium | reverse complement strand
GTCGGGCCTTGCCCGACGCGAAGGAGCGTGGGCGGCAACTGCCGCTAGGACGCGAGGCGTTCGCGGAGCCTGGTCCACCGACGACGTGCCTGCGTGCCGCGTACCGCGATCGCCAGCGCGCGGTGCTGCCCCACCAGCACGACCAGTGACTTGCCACGCGTCACCCCCGTGTAGAGCAGGTGCCGCTGAAGCATCGGGTAGTGCTGTGTCGTCACGGGAATGACGACGGCCGGGTACTCCGAGCCCTGCGCCTTGTGCACGGTGGTCGCATATGCGAGCACGAGGCGATCGAGATCGCCGAAGTCGTAGGTGACCAGGCGGCCGTCGAACTCCACGCCCATCGTCTCGTCCTCGACAGCAATCGCCCGCACGACGCCGAGGTCGCCGTTGTAGACCTCCTTGTCGTAGTCGTTCTCGATCTGCATCACCTTGTCGCCGACGGCCAGCCGCTGCCCGTAGCGCTCGATGGCCGGTGCGCCGTCCGGGTTGAGCAGCCGCTGCAGTGCCTGGTTGAGCGCCTGCGCACCGAGCCCACCGCGGTTCATCGGGCACAGCACCTGGACGTCGCGCACCGGGTCGAAGCCGAAGCGCTGCGGGATGCGCTCGGAGACCACCTGCAGCACACGCTGCAGCGCGCGCTCGGCATCCTCGGCCTCGACGAAGAAGCAGTCGCCGTGCCCGGCCTGGCTGAACGCCGGCATCTGGCCGGCGTTGATCGCGTGTGCCGCAAGCACGATGCGGCTCTCGGCCGACTGGCGGTGGATCTCGGTGAGGCGCGCCACCGGCACCCGGCCCGACGCGATGATGTCGGCGAGCACCTGCCCCGGGCCGACCGACGGCAACTGGTCGACGTCGCCCACGAGCAGCAGACCCATCGAGTCCGGCACGGCCTGCAGCAGGTGCGCCATCAGCACGACGTCCACCATGGACGTCTCGTCGACAACGAGCAGGTCGCCCTCGAGCGGGTGACGCGGACCGCGCCGGAACTGGCCGTCCTTCGGGTTGATCTCGAGGAGCCTGTGCACGGTCTTCGCCTCGAGGCCCGTGGCCTCGGTCATCCGCTTGGCGGCGCGTCCGGTCGGCGCGGCGAGCAGCGGGCGCACGCCCTTGGCCATGAGAATGCCCAGGATGGCGCGCAGCACCGTCGTCTTGCCGACGCCGGGCCCGCCGGTGAGCACGAGCACGTGCGAGGTGAGTGCCTGGGCCACGGCGACACGCTGGCTCGCCGACAGCGCGAGCCCGAGCCGCGCTTCCACCCACGGCAGTGCGCGCTCGACGTCGATCGCCGGCCAGGGCCGCATCGCAGACGCGAGCTGCCGCAGGCGCGAGGCGACGACGCGCTCGGAGGCATCGAGGCTGGCGAGCATGTAGACGGGCGTCCCGTCGATGCTGGCGGCCACCACCGTCCCCTGCTCCACCTCCAGCACGAGGGCTTCGTCGATGAGGGGGAGCGACAGTTCGAGCAAGGTGGCCGTCCGCTCGCGCAGCTCGCTGGCGGGCAGCGCGCAGTGGCCCTGATCGACCGCCTCCGACAACACGTGTTGCAGCGCGCCCCGTCGTCGCGCCATCGCGTCGAGCGGCACGCCGAGGTTGCGCGCGATCCCGTCGGCGGTCAGGAATCCGATACCGCGGATGTCGCGCGCCAGGCGGTAGGGGTCCTCGGAGAGCACCTGGACGGCGCTGGCGCCGTACGTGCGGTAGATGCGCACGGCGCGGCCGGTGCCCACACCGTGCGTGTGCAGGAACACCATGATCTCGCGCACGGCCCGCTGGCCCTGCCAGTTCTCGACGATGCGCTGCGCGCGGACGCGGCCGATGCCGGCGATGTCGAGCAGGCGATCCGGTTCGCGATCGATCACGTCGAACACGTCGGTGCCGAAGGCCTGTACGAGTTGCCGCGCCAGGTGGGGGCCGATGCCCTTGATCAGGCCGGACCCGAGGTAGCGCTCGATACCGTCGGGCGAATCGGGCGGCGACACGCGGATCCAGTCGGCCTTGAACTGCTGCCCGTGCACACGGTCGTGGACCCAGGCCCCCGTCGCGTGCACGTGCTCGCCCACGGCGACCTGCGCGACCCGCCCGACGACGGTGGCCGGCTCCCGCCGCCCACGGACCGTCACCCGCAGGACGCAGAAGCCGCTCTCGACGTCGTGGTAGTTGATGCGGTCGACGTGTCCCGAGAGATACTCCGCGCCGCGTTCGTCGCCGGCCAGCGGGAGAGCGGCGCCAGCGTGTCGGTAAGGGTCCGGTGACATGGCCGTGTGACGCTGGCGCGGCTCGCCGGCGCCGCCGCGGGTGCTCGTGGTGCGCACGAGCCTCATGATCCTCGCCGGATTCTACTTGATCGGTGGTGCTGGCGGCCTAGCCGCGGCGCGGCAACGCCACGGTCTCGCCGCTGCGCGCTGCGGCGGCAAGCGCCTGCAGCGTCTCGACGTTGTCGAGGCTGTCGGCGAGTGTCACGAGCGGCGCGCGTCCCTCGCGCGCGGCGTCGCGGACGTCGTCCACTTCTCCCTGGTAGAGCGGCGGTCCTTCGACGGTCACCGTGGACGCGCCGTCGGCCGTCAGTACCTCGATCGTCTCGGTCGGGGTCGGCTTGCACGGGTGCGGGATCAGCAGCCGGCCCTCGCTGCCGATGATCTCCATCTCGGTCCTGAACGGCGACTCGAAGCTGCTGTGGACGTGGGCGACCACGCCGCCAGGGAAGCGCAGCTGCCCGAAGAACGAGAGGTCCACGCCGGCCGACGAGAAGGCGGCGACCGCCTGTACCGAATCCGGCCGGGTGCCGACGATCGTACGCGCGAACGATACGGGGTAGCAGCCGACGTCCCACAGGCTGCCGCCGCCGTGCTCGGGCACCAGGCGCGTGTCGCCGGACCGATCCAGCACGAACGAGAACGTGCCGCGCACGCCCTGCAGGCGTCCGATGGTGCCGTCGTGCGCGAGCTGGCGCGCCGTCGCCACGAGCGGGTGGTGCCGGTACATGAAGGCTTCGGTAATCACGACGCCGTGCTCGCGGGCCGCCGCCTGCATGAGGCCGATGCCCGCCGCGTCGAGCGACGCCGGCTTCTCGATGAGCACGTGCTTGCCTGCGGCCGCCGACTTCACCGCCCATTCGACGTGCATCGAGTGCGGAAGCGGGATGTACACGGCGTCGATGTCGGCATCGGCGAGCAGCTGCTCGTAGCTGCCGTACGCGCGCGGGATGCCCTGCGCCTCGGCGTAGGTCCGTGCCCGCTCGGAATCGCGCGAGGCAATCGCCAGCAGCTGGTGTCCGTTCGACCCCAGCGGGCCGACGAGGGAACGATTGATGCGGGCGACCCCCAGGATCCCCCAACGGAACGGCACAGGTGCTTCGGTCATCGGCAGCATCGTACCCGGAACAGGGACCGTTACCCGCCCGTCGCCCCAGCTCTGCGCCATAATCGGGCGAGTCATGAGCACCGTCAGGGAACCCGCGGGCGACCGCCCGACACGTGTGCAGCTGCTGGTGACCTGTCTGGTCGATCACTTCTCGCCGTCGACGGCCGACGCGGCCGTGCGCCTGATCGAGCGCGAAGGTGTCGAGGTCGTGGTGCCCGAGGGCCAGACCTGCTGCGGGCAGCCGGCGTGCAACGCGGGCGCGCGGGCCGACGCGATCGCGATGGCCAGGCACACGATCGCCGTGCTCGAAGCCGACGCGGCGCCTGTCGTGGTGCCCTCGGGATCCTGCGCCGACATGCTCGTGCACCAGGCGCCTGCCCTGCTCGCCGACGATCCGGCCTGGGCGACGAGGGCGGCGGCGGTTGCGGCGCGCACGTTCGAGTTCACGCAGTTCCTGGTCGACGTGCTCGGCATCACCGACGTGCCAGCGACGACGAGCGGCACGGTCGCGTACCACGCGTGCTGCCACGGACTGCGCGGCCTCGGCATCGACGCGCAGCCGCGGCAGCTGCTCGACGGCCTGCACGGGGCCACACTCGTGCCGCTGCCCGAGCACGACACCTGCTGCGGCTTCGGCGGGCTGTTCTCGGTGAAGCTGCCCGACATCTCGGGCGCGATGCTCGAGCGCAAGTGCCGGCAGATCGCCGCCTGCGGCGCCGACACGGTCGTCGTCACCGACGCGAGCTGCGCGATGCACATGCAGGGCGGTTTGACGCGCCAGGGACGGCCGGTGCGCGTCCGGCACATCGCCGACGTGCTCGCGGAGGGCGGCGCATGAGCCATGTGTCCCCGCTGCCGTTCCACGTCCGCGCCAGCCGCGCGATCGCCGACCCGAACCTGCAGACCGCGCTCGACCGCGCCACCGGACGGATGACGGTCGCGCGACGGCAGGCCATCGCGCTGATCGCCGACGGCGAAGCGGCCCGCGATCACGCACGGAGGATCCGCGCGCACACGATCGCGAACCTCGGCACGTACCTGGACCGGTTCGTGGCCGCGGCGAGCGCCGCGGGGGTGCACGTGCACTTTGCCGCAGATGCCGGCGCCGCCACGCGCCTGGTCGTCGACATCGCGCGTGCGCACGACGTCCGGCGCGTCGTGAAGGGCAAGTCGATGGTGTCGGAGGAGATCGAGCTGAACGGCGCGCTCGAGCAGGCCGGCATGCGTGTGGTGGAGACCGATCTCGGCGAGTACGTGATCCAGCTCGACCGCGACGTGCCGTCGCACATCATCGCGCCGATCATCCACAAGACGCGCGAGCAGGTGGCCGCGACGTTCCAGCGCGAGCTGCACGCCACCGACGCCGACGTGTCCGACATCCCGCACATGACGGCGTTCGCCCGCCGCATGCTGCGCGCCGAGTTCCTCGCCGCCGACATGGGCATCAGCGGCGTCAACTTCGCCGTGGCCGAGAGTGGCAGCCTGTGTCTCGTCGAGAACGAGGGCAACGGCCGCCTCTCGACGACCGTGCCGCGCCTGCACGTGGCGCTCATGGGCCTCGAGCGCATCGTGCCGACCGCGGCCGACCTCGCGATGATGCTGCGCGTGCTCGCCCGCAGCGGCACCGGACAGCCGCTGACGGTGTACACGAACGTGATCACGGGCCCCCGACGGCAGGACGACCCCGACGGTCCCTCGGAACTCCACGTCGTGATCGTGGACAACGGCCGCAGCCGGATGCTGCGGACCGAGCTCGAGGAGATCCTCTACTGCATCCGCTGCGGGGCGTGCCTGAACGTCTGCCCGGTGTACCAGGAAATCGGCGGCCACGCCTACGGCAGCGTGTACCCGGGCCCGGTCGGTGCCGTGTACACGCCGGGGGCGTTCGGCCTCGGGCCCTGGGCCGACCTGCCGCAGGCGAGCAGCCTGTGCGGTGCATGCAAGGAAGCCTGCCCGGTGCGCATCGACATCCCGCGAATGCTGCTGGCACTGCGTGCGCAGGCCGACGCGGGCGGCCATGCACCGCGATGGGTCGTCGGCGGGTTACGCGTGTACCGGCTGCTCGCCACGCACCCGCGCTGGTTCCGCCTCGCCTCGGCCGTGGCCCGCCGGTTGTCGCGCCGGCTCGGGCCACGCGGCTTCGATCGGTTGCCGGGGCCGCTCGCCGGCTGGACGAAGTACCGCCACTTTCCGCCGATGGCCGCCGAGACGTTCACCGCACGGCATCGGCAGCGGAGTCGAGCGCCGCAGGACGGCGCCCTTCGGCGAGGCGATCGGGCGTGAGGCGCGACCTGTTCCCGCCCGCCCTGCGGCAGCGGTTGCAGCCGGCGGGGCCTGCCGTGCCGCACCCGGGTGCGTTCGCCACCGCGCCGTTGCCGCCGACGACCGACGAGGCGCTGGCCGCCTTCACCGAGGCCTGTGAAGCGGTAGGGGGTCGCGTGTCGCGCATGCGCGACCTGCTGGAAGTGGCAGACCTCGTGCTCTCGTATCTCGGTGCGCCCGGGTCGCCGGCGCCCGAGTCTTCCGGGCTGGCGCCGTTCATGGCGTGGGATGCGCCGCATCTGCCGATTCCCGAGTTGCCCGCGCTCGTGGCATCGCGTG
>JAEYZV010000120.1 GCA_023427865.1 Acidobacteriota bacterium | reverse complement strand
GGCAGCGTCAGTTGTGTATAAGAGACCGGGCGCGGGCCCTCCCCGGGCGCGTGCTGCCGTTCATGGCTGCGGAGCTCCCGCGCCAGCGTGTGATCCCCGAACACGTCGTCGACCCACCGTGAGGCATCGCCTCGGCGCAGGTAAGCTGCCGCTTCCTCCGGATCGAGCCGCTCGAAGGCATCGACGAACTCGCGGAGCGTGTGAGCGCGAATCGCCGCCTCTCCCGATCCGAACACGAACGCCTTGTCGTCGGCGACCGGCACGTCGACGTACTTCTCCCGGTGACGGACGTGCGGCGTCAGCCGCTCGCCGATCGTGAAGGCTCGGAGCCGCCCGTCCGCTTCCATCGTCATCGGCAACGCCACCGCCTGATCGAGTCGCAGGTGAGGCAGCGTGTTCCACGCCTCCGGGCTCAGTTGCTGGCACCGCAGGCAGTGTTTGCGCAGCGCCTCGAGTTCCACGGCACTCGACTCGCGCGTGACGAGGACGACCTCCGTCCGCTCCAGAAACAACGGTGGCAGCTGCGACGGCCAGTACGTCACCACCGTGTAGCCATTGAACTCCAGGTCCAGCAGCCCGCGCTCCATCGCGTCGTGCAGGAAGTAGTGGCCTTCGTCGATGATGATCCTGTGTGGTGTGCCCGTGCGACGCCGCAGCACGTTCAGCGCCGGCAGGATCGAACGGACGTAATCGAGCTTCACGTGGTGGTCGAGGCGCGAAAGATCGATCACGACGCGACGCTCGGGATGTCGCAGTTCGTGCAGCAGCACGCGCAGTGGCGGTGGCGGGTCGTCGCCGCCGAGGATCGTGGTGCCCGGAAGCGCGCCGAGCGTCGTGTAGTCGCCCTCGGGATCGATCACGCACAGGCTGTAGCCATGGAGAATGAGCCGCTCGCACAGCAGGCCGGCGATCCACGACTTGCCGGAGTTGGTCTCGCCGGTGATCAGCACGTTGCGCCCGCGAACGCCGAGCGAGAACTCGCGACCGTCGTCGGTCCGCCCGACGACGAGGCGTCGGCGGGCTCGTTCCGGGAGCGGCAGGTGACCCTTGGTCGCAGCCTGCTTGACGAAGCTGCCGACCGCTGATGGATCGGTCCCGTGGATCACGAGGTCCGCGGCGCCCTGCAACGATCGACTGCCCCACTCCACCGCCACACCGACTTCGGCAAGGCGAAGCAGTTCGTAGTCGTTCTCGGCATCGCCAATCGCAAGCGTGTTGCGGGCCGAGGCGCGAACGACGTCGAGCGCGGCCGCGAGTCCGGTGGCCTTGCTGACGCCCTGGGGCAGCGCCATCACCCGGCTGCGGTTGAACAACAGCACCATCGGCAGCTCGCTCTCGCGGATGACGTCGAGCATCGCGTGGGCCGATCCCGCATCGGCATCGACGAGACACTGCCCTGCCGCGAACGGCACCCCTCGCTCTTCGAGCCGCGTGAGGAACGTCCTGGGCAATGGCGGCGCCAGCCCCGTCGTGTGATTCGAGGCCGGGATGTGTAAGACGGCGCCGTTCTCGGCGACGATTCCGTCCACGAAGTCGAGGCGCCCCGCCACTCGACGCAGCTCGTCCAGGATCCGGCCGGTCACGAGGAGCACGATCACCTTCCGTCGCCGTGCGTACGCGATGGCCTCGCGGACCGCCGGGTCGAGCCGGTCGTTGCGCGCAATCGTGCCGTCGTAGTCCAGTGCCAGGACCGAGAGTTTCATGCGGGTTCAGCCGCTCCCCTCGCGTTGGCCATCGCCGACGCGCAGGATTCGCACGCGCGCCGGTTGACGGCCGAATTCCTTCGCCGCCTCGCAGTCGGCCATGAAGATGTCGATCTCGCGGCCCTTGATCAGGCGGCCGGTGTCCTCCACATCGTAGTCGCGACTCAGCCGCCGGCCCAGCCCGTCCACGCGGATGCGACTGCCGAGCGGGATCACGTCCGGGTCGGCGGCCACCACGCCGCGACGGGTCTGCGCACCAGAGGCGGTCTCGCCCTCGATGCAGTACGCGGTGGCCTCGACCAGCAACACCTTCCTGGACTGCGCCCCTGGCTGGGCGACACCGAGGGCGACCAACCAGAGCACGAGTGTAGAGACGAAGGCGCCGGGTATCACGACAGGCATGCCCCGGAGGAATCCAAGGCCTGTGCCAGACCGGCTCGGCACTTCGGCAAGCGGGGCGTCTTTCGCCCACGGGCCTTGCCTTCGCGCAGGCTCCCGCGTCACGATCGTCGATTGCGCGTGACACAGAGCCTCGAAGCCGCCCTTGCCCCGTACGTCGGCGCCTCCGTGCGTGCGCGCGGCGAGCACTACCAACGGATGGGCCGGGTCGCGACCGTCTCCAGCACCCCGACGCGGTACATGGCGGTGGTCCGCGGCAGCCGCGCCTACGACGTCGAGTTGTCGCGCGAGGGCACCGCGCTGGTCGCAACCTGCACGTGCCCGCACTTTGCGGGCAGCGTCGGCGCCTGCAAGCACGTCTGGGCGGCGATCCTGACGGCGAGCGACGAGGGCACGCTCGACGTCCCCGAGCACCTCTGGCTGAACGCCGTCGGCGCGCCCAGGCGTCCCGAAAGCCGCGAACCGGCCGTCGAGCCCTGGCGTGCGTTCCTCGCGCACGTGGCCATCGATGCCGACGACGCGGTGTCGCCCAGATCGCCGCTCGGCGAGCTCGTCTACGTCGCCGACATGGAGGAGCGTGCGCAGCGGCAGGGCCTCCACCTGGAGGTGATGACGCGCACGCGCCGCAAGTCGGGCGAATGGGGCCGGCCAAAGGCCGTGCGCATGACGCGCGACGACCTGGCCACCCTGCCGGACGTCCGTGACCGCGAGATCGTCGAGCGACTGTCCGGCGCCGACGCCTCGGCTGCCTACCCGTACTACGCGCAGCCGTCCGTGCCGACCTCGGTCGTGCTGACACCCGTGCTTCAGCGCGATCTCGTCCCGATGCTCTGCGAGACCGGCCGCTTCCTCGAGCGCGTCCGTGTGTCGCCGGGCCGCGGGCGCAAGAACGACGCGCAGTACCTGCCCATCGCCTGGGACGGCACACCGGCCGCTTTCACGCTGCGTGTGACGCCGCAACCGGGCGGCTATCGCGTGGACGGCACGTTCTCGTCCGGCGGCGAGCCGGCGGCGCTGGCCGACGTGTCGTTCGTGAGCGAGCAGATCGTCATCTGGCGTGCGGGCGTGCGGAGCGCACAGCCGGTGGCGGGGCCGTTCGACAGTGGCGGTGCCTGGCGATGGCTGGAGGAACTCCGCCGATCTGGCCCCATCGACGTGCCCGCCGCGGGTGGCGCCTCGCTCGCGGAGGCCATCGCGGCAAGCGATCTCTCCCGGGTGGAGTGTCCGCCGGACCTCCGCATCGCGCCGCGCTCGGAACCCCCGCGTCCCTCCGTGCGCTTCAGCATCCGCGACTCCGAGCGCCGGCGATGGTCCACGACGCCGCCCGACCGCCTCGATGCCGACGTGACCTTCGCGTACGGCAACTGCGAGGTGGATGCGCGCGCACCGCAACGCATTCTGCTGGAGCCGCAAACCCAGGTCGCCTGGCGCCGCGATCTCGAGACCGAACACGCGGCGCTCGCGCGGCTCGAGTCGCTCGGCGTACGGCGCTTCGCCGACTGGGAGCGCGGCGGCACGCGCTTCGATGTCGCAGCGTCGGCGGTGCCGGACGTCGTGCGCGCGCTTCTCGGCGAAGGCTGGAGGGTGGAGGCCGAAGGACAGCGCTACGTGCGCGCTGACGCAGTCGCCCTCGAGGTGCGCAGCGGCATCGACTGGTTCGAGCTGCGCGGCGGCGTCGAGTTCGAGGGGATGACGGTGAGCGTCCCGGCCCTGCTCGAAGCCGTGCGCCGTCGCGATCGTCTCGTCGAGCTCGGCGACGGCGCGTACGGGGTGCTCCCGGAGGCGTGGCTGCAGCGCGTCGCACGCGTGTCGGCCCTGGGCAGCACGCGCGCGTCAGGTGTCCGCTTCGATCGAGCGCAGGGTCCGCTGCTCGATGCGTGGCTCGACGATGTGCCGCACGTCGACGTGGACGAGGGCTTCGCGCGCATGCGGGCCGAGCTCGCGCAGTTCGACAGCATCACGCAGGTCGAGCCGCCACCGGCGTTCGGCGCCGTGCTGCGCCCGTACCAGCGGGAAGCGCTCGGGTGGTTCGCGTTCCTGCGGCGGTTCGGCTTCGGCGGCTGCCTTGCCGACGAGATGGGGCTCGGCAAGACGGTGATGGTGCTCGCGGTGCTCGAGGCGCGTCGCTTGGAACGCCAGGCCAGCGGAGAATCGACGCGCCCCTCCCTCGTCGTGGTGCCGCGATCGCTCGTGTCGAACTGGAGTCGGGAGGCCGCACGCTTCGCGCCGGGACTGCAGGTGCTCGACTTCACCGGCGCGGACCGTCACACGGTCGCCGAGGCCATCACCACGCACGACATCGTCCTCACCACGTACGGGACGCTGCGTCGCGACGTGTCCCTGCTCGCCTCCCACGAGTTCGACTACGTGATCCTCGACGAGGCGCAGGCCATCAAGAACCGATCGAGCCATACCGCGCGCGCCGCCAAGCACCTCAAGGGCGTGCACCGGCTCGCGCTCACGGGCACGCCCGTCGAGAACCACATCGGGGAACTCTGGAGTCTGTTCGAGTTCCTCAACCCCGGCATGCTCGGTTCACTCCGCGCGTTCAACCGCGATGGGGACGCAGGCTCGACTCCCACGGAGGACTCGCTCGAACTCGTGGCCCGCGGCGTGCGACCGTTCATCCTGCGACGTACGAAGGAACAGGTGGCAGCCGACCTGCCGGAGCGCACCGAGCAGACGATCTACTGCGATCTCGAGCCGGCACAGCGGGCCATCTACGACGAGCTGCGCGACCATTACCGCGCCCTGCTCCTCGGCCACGTCGACGACGCAGCGCTCGGGCGCTCCAGGCTGCAGGTGCTGGAGGCGCTGCTGCGGCTTCGGCAGGCCGCTTGTCATCCAGGGCTCATCGACCCCACGAAAGCAGACGGGCCGTCCGCCAAGCTCGATCTGCTCGTGCCCCGACTCGAGGAACTCGTGGAGGACGGCCGCAAGGTACTCGTGTTCTCGCAGTTCACGACGCTGCTCGGCCTGCTCCGTGCGCGCCTGGACGACGCGAACCTCACCTACGAGTACCTCGACGGCAGGACGCGCGACCGTCAGGCCCGCGTCGACCGGTTCCAGCAGTCCGACGACGCGCGCATCTTCCTCATCAGCCTGAAGGCCGGAGGGGTCGGCCTGAACCTCACGGCGGCCGATCACGTGTTCCTCCTCGATCCCTGGTGGAACCCGGCCGTCGAGGCGCAGGCGATCGATCGTGTGCACCGCATCGGGCAGACGCGCCGCGTGTTCGCCGTGCGCCTGATCGCACGCGACACCGTGGAAGAGAAGGTGCTGGAACTGCAGGCGAGCAAGCGATCGCTCGCCGACGCCATCGTGCGCGCCGACGAGCGGCTCATTCGCGACCTCCGTCGCGAGGACCTGGAACTGCTACTCGCCTGACGGCGCCTGGGCCAACCGGTAGAGCATGTACACGAAGCGGCCGTGCAGCCACGCCGTGCCGGCCGCGTCGTCCCGCTTCGGCTCGATCACCTCGTCGAGCACGTGCGCGTAGTGGCCACCGAGCCGGGCAATCTCCTCGCGGAGTCGCGCGTCGGTCTGGGCCATCAGGTCTGCCTCGCACTCGCGCCACAACTGGTCGCGGTGCGCGAGCTTGCCGGGTATGCGCACGCTGTTGGCCTCGAGGACGTGTTCGGCCATGGCCTCGGCATGCAGCGGCGGCAACTCGCGATGCCAGAACACGACCTTCTGCCGATTGCCGTCGCGCGCGCCATCTGCGTCAGCGGTCATGGGGTCTCCACCGAGGGGCGATGCCGAACCGGCCGTCACCTGGCTGGTGTGCGCGGCGTCACTCCCAGCAACCGCGCCATCGTCTCGCCGTAGATCTTGCGGCGGCTGGCTTCCGGCACCTTGTTGGCGTCGAGCATCGCCTCGTAGCGCGCCAGCACCGATGGCAGAGCCGCGGGCGGCTCGTCGGTGCCGAACACGATCTTCTCGAACGCGTACACGGCAGACGCCGGGCTGTGCTCGGCCGGCCCGTCCCACCACAGGTACTGGCGAAACACGGTGAGGTCGTGCTGCTTCTTCTGCAGCGTGGAACCAGTGACGTCGAAGTACAGGTTCGGCGACCAGCGCGCCGCTTCTGCCGCTTCGTCGTACCAGGGATTGCCCAGGTGCGCGCCCTGGATCTTCAGCGTGGGAAACGAGCGCGCGATCGTGTGGAGGAACGAGGGACGCATGCGCGCCATCGACGACTGCTCCGGCTCGCCGCTGCCGTTGCCGGCGACGATCCCCGTGTGGAAGAGGGCGACGAGCCCGAGCTCCTGCATGCGGGCATAGATCGGGAAATAGCCGAAGTCGTCCCAGTCGTACTTCGGACGATGCATCTTGATGCCCTTGACGCCGGCCGCTGCGAACCGCTCGACGTGTGCGCGCGCGTCAGGATGATCGACGTCGAGGTACCCGTACGGGATGACGACGTCGGGATGCTGCCTGGCGGCGGCGATGACCGCGTCGAGGCTGGCGATGGGCGTGAGCACGCACGCCATCGCGTCATGCGCGCGGTACACCTTCACGAGCGTCGGGATGTAGTCGGGCGCCGACCGCCAGTGCTGGTGCGAGTCGATGACGAAGCGGCGTGGCGGCGCCTGCTGCGCGTTCGTGGTCGTCCAGGCGATCGGGGCGAGCAGCCCCAGGGCAAGTGCAGCAGTCGCGATCTGGCGCGTCATTCGAGTGCCTTTCGTGAACGATCACGGTAGGGCCGGCTGTCCGAGCCGACGGTCGGGCCGGCTCTCCGAGTCGACGGTAGGGCCGGCTCTCCGAGCCTGGCCTGAAGGGCGTCCCATGCGCGCCCCGGGCGGGCCGCCTCAGAGCCGCTCGGCGACGAGCTGGGCAAACCGGGAGCACGACGTCGCCTGCTGACCGGGCGCCGTCAGGTCCGCCGTGCGGTAGCCTTCGCGAATCGTGCGCGCCAGCGCCGACTCGATGGCCCGCGCCTCGGCCTCGCCGTCCCAGCTGTGGCGGAACACCATCGCCAGCGATCCAATCGCCCCGGCGGGATTGGCCACGTCCCGTCCGGCCAGCGTCGGCGCCGACCCGTGCACCGGCTCGTACAAGGCACCGCCGTCGCCGAGGCTCGCCGACGGCAGCAGGCCGAGCGACCCGCACACGGCGCCTGCTTCGTCCGACAGGATGTCGCCGAACAGGTTCTCGGTCAGCACGACGTCGTAGCGCGTCGGGTTCAGGGCCAGGTTCATCGCAAAAGCGTCGACGTACTGGTGTTCGAGCGCGACATCGGGGTACTCGGCGGCGAGCGCGGTCACCGTGCGTCGCCACAGCTGGGAGGTCTCGAGCACGTTGGCCTTGTCCACCGAGAGCAACCGCTTGCTGCGCCTGCGCGCGAGACGGAAGGCGACGTGCGCCACGCGCTGCACCTCACCGACGGTGTAGGCCATCGTGTTGTGCGCCGACTGCCCGTCGGCAGCGATGCCGCGCGGCTGGCCGAAGTACAGGCCGCCCAGCAGCTCCCGCACGATGATCAGGTCCGTCCCCGCGGTGCGCTGCGGCTTGAACGGCGTCGCGTCCTCGAGGCCTTCCCAGGCTCGCGCCGGACGCAGGTTCGCGTACACGCCCATCGACGACCGCAGCGCCAGCAGCCCGGTCTCGATCTTCTGCTCGCGCGGAAGATGGTCGAAGGCCGGATCGCCCACCGCGCCGAGCAGCACGGGATCGCCTGCCGTGCAGGCCGCGCGCGTGTCGTCGGGAAACACCGGCAGGTTCGCACGCAGGGCGGCACCACCGATCAGGTGTGTGCGGGTGTCGATCTTGTGCGAGAAGCGGTGGCACACCGCCTGGAGCACGACTCCGGCAGCAGCGATCACCTCGGGACCGATGCCATCGCCGGGAAGCAGCACGAGCGAACGAATCATGGTGCGATTCTACGCGGGCGGCCGTCGGCATTCGGCCGTCGGCCATCGAAGCGGGCGCCCCGAAGGCCAAAGGCCGATGGACGAGGGCCGATCTACACGCCGTGGCCGTAGCCGACAGGGGTCGCGACGTGCGCGGCCTCGGCCTTCACCTGCGCGGCGATGGCGGAGAGCTCCTCGTCGGAGACGTGCTTCTGCGTGTCGGCGAGGGCGATCATCGCCCGGTAGACCTGATCCAGCTCGCGCTTGCCGCACGCGACCCCGAGCGCCTCGCACTTCTGCGCCACGGCGTGTCGGCCCGAGTGCTTGCCGAGTACCAGCGTGGTCTTCGGCACGCCGACACTGTCGGGCGACATGATTTCGTAGGTGCGGCGGTCCTTGAGCATGCCGTCCTGGTGGATGCCGGACTCGTGCGCGAACGCGTTGCGCCCGACGATGGCCTTGTTGGCCTGGACGGCCTCGCCGGTGAGCTCGGTGAGCAGCTGGCTCGTGGCAAACAGCTCCCGCGTGTCGATGCGGGTGGTGAAGGGCGCGCGATCGGCCCGCACCCGGGTGATCATCACCAGTTCCTCGAGGGCAGCGTTGCCCGCACGCTCACCGATGCCGTTGATCGTGCACTCCACCTGTCGCGCACCGCCCTGGAGCGCCGCGATGCTGGTGGCCACGGCATGTCCGAGGGCGTCGTGGCAGTGCGTGCTGAACACGACCTCGTCGCTGCCGACGACCGCCCTGCGGATCTCCTCGAAGAACCGTTGGATCTCGTCGGGCGTGCAATAGCCGACCGTGTCGGGCAGGTTGATGGTGGTGGCGCCGGCGGCGATCACGGCCTCGACCACCTTCCTGAGGAACTCCGGGTCGCTTCGCGTGGCGTCCTCGGCCGAGAACTGCACGTCGTCGGTGTACTGCCGCGCACGCCTCACCGCCTCGACCGCCGTCTCGAGACACTTGTCGCGCGAGATGCGCAGCTTGCGCTCGAGGTGCAGGTCGGAGGTCGCGATGAACGTGTGGATGCGGCCCTTGCGTGCGGAGGCCAGCGCCCGCCCGGCGCAATCGATGTCGGCCGGCGTGCAGCGCGCGAGCGCGGCGATCGTCGGTCCCTGGACCTCGTGCGCGATGCGCTTGACGGCTTCCGCGTCGTCCTGCGAGGCGATGGGGAAGCCGGCCTCGATGATGTCCACGCCGAGCGTCTCGAGCCGCCGCGCCAGGGCAAGCTTCTCGGCCACGCGGAGGGAGAAACCGGGGGCCTGCTCTCCGTCGCGGAGGGTCGTGTCGAAGACGAGGACGTCGGAAGTCATGTGGACAAATCTCCTCAGTGCCACATTCCCCGGATGGGCACCTGTTAGTCAAGGTTATAATCTTTCTGGAATTATAATCGCTGCCGCAGGAGACTCGCGCCCGGGAGGGCGACCCATTCGATGGATCTCGCTGAACTGCAGGTATTTCTGACTGTCGCCTCGGAACGCAGTTTCTCGAAGGCTGCCGCGCGCCTGCATCGGACCCAGCCCGCCGTGAGCCAGGCCATCCGGCGCCTCGAGGACCACCTGGGCGAACGGCTGTTCGACCGCGCCGCCAAGGACGGCAAGCTCACCGAGGCCGGCCGCGTGCTGCTCGACTACGCGCAGCGCCTCATGCGTCTGGCCGAGGAAGCCGACAGCGCCGTGCGCGAGCTCCGCGACCTGCAGCGTGGACGCGTGCTCCTCGGCGCCAACGAGGCCGCCGTGCACGTCGTGCTCCCCGTGGTCGAACAGTTCCGCCAGGCGCACCCGAGGGTGCAGGTCGACATCCGGCGCGTGCCCAGTCGCCAGATTGGCGTCGAGGTCCTGCAGCGCAGCCTGGACGTCGGCGTCCTCAGCTTCCCGCCGGCCGAGAAGGGGCTGGCGTCGATCGTGATCGGCGACGACGAGCTCGTGATGCTGACGTCACCGGGACATCCGCTCGCGACGCGTTCGCAGGTGACCATGGCGGAGTTCGGGCGCCAGGACGTGATCGCCCACAACGAGGCGTCCCCGGCTCGCGAGCGCGTCCTCCGGTTGTTCGAGCAGCGGCACGAGCAGCTGAACATCACGCTCGCGCTTCCGAGCATCGATGGCATCAAGCGCGCCGTGGAGATGAACCTCGGCGTCGCGCTGCTGCCGCGCCGCTGCGCCATCGCCGAGATCACGACGGGGCGCCTGTCGGCAGTGCCGGTGGCGCAGGTCCGGCTGCCGCGGCACCTGCGCCTCGTGTACCCGGAGCATGCGCAGCTGTCGCACGCCGCCCTGGCGTTCCTCGACGTGGCGCGCCGCATCGAGAAGGACGTGTCGACGGAGATCGCTGCCGGGGAGTAGGGCGGCGATCCCGGCCACAATCCCTGACGATCCGGACCCTGCGACCGGTTGGTGGCCCCGCACCTGTGACGTCGCCGCGGCCCCGCTGGGACCGCGGGCCCTACCGGAACGCGTCAGAAGCCGCTGACGTATGGCAGGCGCGCCGCGGTGTCGCGGACCGCCGCTTCGTCCTCGAGCAGGAGGCCCGTGGCATCCCACGCCCCGGTGGTCCATGCCTCCAGCGCCGCACGAGGAGCCGAGACGGCGATCGAGCGATCGCCGACCCGCAGGGTGCCCTGTGTCAGGTCCAGTTGTGCCTCGTCGCCGGGCTCCGCCTCGGCACGCGCCTGCAGCCATTCGAGATCGGCCGGCGACGCCGTCACGCACGGCAGCCCGATGGCGAGGCTGTTGCCGAAGAAGATCTCGGAGAACGACTCACCGACCACCGCCTGGATGCCCCAGCGGTGCAGCGCCTGCGGCGCGTGCTCACGCGACGACCCGCAGCCGAAGTTGCGGTTCACCACGAGGATCCGCGCGCCGGCGAAGCGCTCCTGCGCGAACGGATGCGCGTCGCCCTGCTGGGCGCGCGACGCGATGTCGTCCTCGAACGCGTGCTTCTCGAGTCCTTCGAAGGTGACCACGCGAAGGAACCGCGCGGGGATGATGCGGTCGGTGTCGATGTCGTGCCCGCGCAGCGGGAGGAGGCGCCCCTCGACACGCTCGATGCGTACGGCCCCACTCATGCCACACCTCCCGACGCCACGCCCGGCGCGTCCGGCGAACGCGCGCGCCCGTCCCGGAACTCGGCGGCCACCGGATCGGACTTGCGGATGTCCACGACCTCGCCAGCCACGGCCGCTGCCGCCACCATCGCCGGGCTCATGAGCAACGTGCGACCGGTGGGACTCCCCTGCCGGCCCTTGAAGTTGCGGTTGGACGACGACGCGCTCATCTCGCGTCCCTGCAGCTTGTCGGGGTTCATGCCCAGGCACATCGAGCAGCCCGAGCCCCGCCAGTCGAACCCGGCCTCGATGAACACCTCGTGCAGGCCCTCGGCTTCCGCCGCAGCGCGCACCGACTGCGAGCCCGGCACCACCATCGCGCGCACGTGCCGCGACACCTTGTGTCCGCGCACGAACCGCGCCGCCTCACGCAGGTCCGAGAGCCGCGAGTTCGTGCACGAGCCGACGAACGCCACGTCGATCTTCGTGCCTTCGATCGCCTGCCCGGGCGCAAAGCCCATGAACTGCAGCGCCTCCTCCACGAGCGGACGCTCTTCGGTCGGCACGTCGGAGGGCACCGGCACGCGCTCGTCCACGCCAACCGACTGTCCGGGGTGCAGCCCCCAGGTGACGACCGGACTCAGCGTGTCGGCCTGCAACTGCACGTCATCGTCGTAGCGGGCGTCGGCGTCGCTCGCGATCGAGCGCCACCAGTCTTTCGCACGCGCGAACGCCTCGCCCTGCGGCGCGAACGGCCGCCCTTCCATGTACGCGAACGTCGTCTCGTCGGGGTTGACGTATCCGACCCGCGCGCCACCCTCGATGGACATGTTGCACATGGTCATGCGCTCGTCCATCGACATGGCGTCGACCGCCGTGCCCGCGTACTCGTACGCGTAGCCCACGCCGCCCTTCACGCCGAGCACCCTGATGATCTCGAGGATCACGTCCTTGGCGTACACGCCGCGCGGCAGCCTGCCGTCGACGCGGATGCGCCGCACCTTCAGGGGTTCCATGGCCAGGCATTGGCTCGCCAGCACGTCGCGCACCTGCGACGTGCCGATGCCGAACGCCACGGCCCCGAACGCCCCATGCGTCGACGTGTGGCTGTCGCCGCACGCGATGGTCATGCCCGGCTGGGTGAGCCCGAGCTCGGGGCCGATGACGTGGACGATGCCCTGGCGGCCGGTCGAGTGGTCGTACAGCGGCACGCCGAAGTCGCGGCAGTTGCGCTCGAGCGCCGACATCATCGCTTCGGCCATCGTGTCCTGGAACGGGCGGGCAAGGCTGCCGGTCGGCACGATGTGATCGACGGTCGCGAACGTGCGCTGGGGAAATCGCACCGGCCAGCCGCGCCGGCGCAGGTCGTCGAACGCCTGCGGGCTCGTCACCTCGTGCACGAGATGCAGGCCGATGAAGAGCTGCGTCTGTCCCGTCGGGAGCCGGCGAACCGTGTGGCGGTCCCAGACCTTCTGGAGAAGCGTGTGTCCCACGCCTCGGATTATAACGCGAAGGAGTATGTCGCGGCGCCAGCCATAAACAAGATCAATGCGGGCGACTCGGCGCCCCGCCAAGCTCAGGCGGACTCATCCGTGACGGCCGGTGTTCCATGATCTCGGTGATCCGACTGATTTCGAGCGGCTTGACCAGGTGAACGTCGAAGCCGGCGTCGAGCGCGCGGGCTCGATCCTCCGGGCGCCCATAGCCGGTCAGCGCCACGAGGAACACGTTTTTGCCCTGGTCCGACCGTCTTATCGTGCGGGCGACCTCGTAGCCGTCCATGCGCGGCAAGCCGATGTCGACGAAGGCGACGTCCGGTGGATGGGCGAGCACCTCGGCCAGGCCGCTGATGCCGTCGCGGGCCACACGGGTTCGGTGGCCGACGGCGGCGAACAGCGCCCGCATCAGCTCCGCCGCGTCCTCGTCGTCCTCGACCACGAGCACGTCGAGGAGTGACGGGGGGCTGTACTCACGCAGGTACCCGTCGATCGCCGAGGGCGTCGCCGCGTTTGCCTCCCGCCCGATCGCGAGCGGCAGCGTCACGCGGAACTCGGTGCCGGTGCCGAGTCCGGCGCTGTGCGCGGTGAGCTCGCCGTCGTGGAGCTCCACCATGCGACGGGCGATCGTCAGGCCGATGCCGATGCCGCCTTCCGATCGTGCAAGGCTGGTGTCGCCCTGCACGAATGGTTCGAAGATGCTTTCGAGCTTCGACGGCTCGACGCCGATGCCCTCGTCCACGACGCGGACGATGGCCAGCGGGTGGCTCTCGTCCTGCCTGTCGATCTCGCACCGCAGCAGGATGCGCCGCGCCACGTCGGAGAACTTGCTCGCGTTGGCCACGAGGTTGGCGAGCGCCTGCGCGAGACGGAGGCTGTCGCCGACCACGTGCACGGGCTCTTCGGGCAGGTCGAGGATCAGCGGCTGCCGGCGCGCGTCGATGTACGGCCGCGCCGACTGGGCCACCTCGTGCAGGATGGCCTTCAGCTCCGTCGGCTCCTTCTGGAGCTGGATGCGGCCGCGCGTCAGCCGAGAGACGTCGAGCAGGTCGTCCACGAGTCGGGACAGCTGGGTCACCTGCCGCGTGATCGTCGTGCGGACCCGCGTCTGGTGGTCGTCGGTGACGTTCTCCCGTTCGAGCAGCGCGGTGGCCGCGGCAATGGCGTTGAGCGGATTGCGCAGTTCGTGGGCGAGCATCGCGAGGAACTCGTCCTTGCGACGGTTGTCCTCGAGCAGTTCGTCGGCGCGGCGCCGTTCGGCGTCTGCAAGGCCGCGCAGGCTGGTGATGTCGGTCATCACGAGGACGAACCGACCTGCATGACCACGTTCATCCAGGATGGGATCGGTCACGAGCCGATACCAGCAGTCGCCGGCCCGAACCTCCGCGGCGCGTCGGCTGTCGCCGTCGTCTCGTGCGAGGTCGAGCACGGGGTCGGCGATGCCGAGACGTTCGGCGAAGACCGTCCGGACAGCGTGCCCCGTCACCTCGGCGGGGGCGGTCTTCATCAAGGCGCGCAACGCCCGGTTCGTGCGCAGGATGATGCCGTCGGCGCGGAGGATCGCCACGCCCTCGGCGATCGCGTCGAACGTGCGCTGCCATTCGGTGCTCGCCTCGAGGACGCTCGTGTCGCAGTCCTGCGCGCGCAGCAACCGGCGGATGGTGGTCACGAGCTCGCCGGGCGCGATCGGCTGGACGAGGCAGGCGTCGGCGCCGCTGCCGAGAGCTTCCGCCCTGGTCTCGGCCGAGACGAAGGTCGGCGATGTCAGCAGGACGGGGATGCGTGCGGTCCGCGGGTCCGCTTCCAGACGCCGGCTGACCTCCAGTCCGTCGAGGTCGGCCAGCGCCAGGTCGATCACGATCAGCGACGGCGCCTGGCGCGCGAGCATCAGCGCGTCGTAGCCCGACGACGCCTCCCAGACTTCGTAGCCGGCGGCGCGCAGCGTCTGGCTCGACGCCGAACGCGTGGAGTCGTCGGCGCACACGTTGAGGATGACCCCGCGATGCTCAGACGGCACCTGCCGCCTCCCACACGCGAGGGATCGCGCCCCACGCCGACTGCGCCCCGGCGCCGCTGCTGCCGCCGGCGTGACTGCCGGTCACATCGGGCGCCAGATAGCGGTCGAGCTTGGTCCAGGGCGCAGCTTCCCCAGATCGGGCAACAGCGTTGTCTTCGAATCGTCGTGCAGCGCGCGAGACGTGCGCCATCCGTGCGCCGATACGACGCGGGGTGGAGTCACTGATCCAGACGAGAACAGGCGGGGCATCGCGGCTGTGCGACACCTCGCGGTCCAGCTCCGAAACGTCGGGAGTCTCCCGGCCAGCAGGTCCGTCTGCCGCCATCGAGTCCCGGGTTTAGCAAGGGCGGTGCCAGCTTGGGTACCTGGCAGCGGGTCGATCCGGCCGGTAATTGGCGCGCGCTCGTGAACAGCTGCAGCGGAAGTGAACACCAAGCCCGCGAACGCGCAGGCCAACGGAAGTGCTGCGGGGACGCGCCCCCCCCATCAGAGGCAGATCACGCCGTGGTAGTCGTGAACCGCTTCTAGGATGGTCACATCTATGGACCCTATGTAGCTGAAATTTGCCCTTTCAACGCCGTCGGTGCCCCGATGCTCGCCGATGTTCTCGAACACCACGGCGGACGACCCGGGCCGGTCCGTATTGATGTTCCGGTTCTTGAAACTGGTCTCGAAGGTGACGACGCCAGGCCAGAAGTCGCTGCTGACTTGCCAATGCCCGGTCCCACTGTTAGCGATCGTCACGCCTGCGAACTTGAATGGAGGCGGAGCGAAGGTGAGTTCGACCGTGCCGGAGATGTCGCCAGAAACCGTTCCGGCAAACAGCAGTGGGGTGACCTGACCGCTGCGGACGGTGAACCGGACGGCCCGACAACCGGAACTTTCCGCACGCAGTTGCCACCCTGCGGACTTGGCCGCCATGGACCGCATCGCCCCGAAGGCCGTCCGGTCGCCGCCGCCGAGGATCGCGACCGCCAGAGCGACAATCAGCCATACTCCTCGCAATTGAAGACGTGAGCACACCATCGCGGCTCCTCCTTCCCTTCGTCGGGTGACGAAAGGACGAGCACGGTCGAGGACGCGGCAGCCGCTCCGGGATTGAAGCCCTGGCGTCCACGCACCGTGGATCGTTCTTGCTCGAGTGGGTGCGTTGATGGTCGATCCGGTTGTGCGCGGTGTCAAGCGGTTCGCCAGACGAATAGCGGAATGGAGGGCGGACGAGGCCGTCCGCTCTACGCGATGGCGCGTCGGCGCCGACAAACCCGCCACCCTGAGGTTCGATCGATTCTTGAGTGGGCTGCAGGGCCTGCGCTGAACGCACGCCGCCGGGCGCGGGTCGCGTACGTAGCCGTCGCCCCCCGGGCGATGGGATGACCGTCGGGCAAGGCCCGAC
>JAEYZV010000656.1 GCA_023427865.1 Acidobacteriota bacterium | reverse complement strand
CAGGCCGAGCCAGACCGTGCCGGCGCCACTGCCCGACACCTGGACGGCGACCTGCCAGGCGACCTCGGCCTCGCCCACGGTCGGACGGGTTCGTACCGCAGTGCCGGTCATCGCGCCGAGCGACTCGCCCAGGTTGGTGGCGAGTGCGTCGATGAGGGACGTCGTTTCAGCCATGGATCACTTCCGGGGCGGAGATCGGCTGGACCGCATGCAGCAGCCGCACGCCGGCGCGGCCCTGCTCCTGCACGGGGTAGGCTTCGAACTTGACGGCATCGCGCACGCGCACCTGCAGCGGCGCCGACAGCCGGTGACTCAACGCAATCACGTCACCCGGGACGAGTTCGAGCACGTCGCGGGCCGACAGGGTCGTCTCGATGGTCGCCGTCAGGTCGACGGGCAGGTGGCCCAGCGTCCGCCAGAACTGCTGCCGGTCATCGAGCGTCGGCTCGCGGTGCGACCGGTACCACGTGTGGGTGAACGAGTCGCCGACCGTCTCGATCGCGGTGGCCGGCAGACAGAAATTCAACATTCCGCGCGCATCGCCGATCTTGATGTCGAAGCCGATGAGGACCACCACCTCGTTCGGGGCGGCAACCTGCAGCATCTGCGGGCGGGTATCGCGGCCGTTGACGCGGAAGCGCACCTCCACGATGTTGCGCCACGTCTCGGTGAGGTGCTCGAGCACCAGCTTGACGACGCCGTCGATGACGTTGTGCTCGATCTCGGTGAGCCCCCGCGTGGGCGCCATGCCCCGGCCCGACCCGCCGAGCATGCGGGCGATCATCGAGAACGCCACCGACGGGTTCAGTTCGAGCGCCCCGAGGCCCTCGAGCGGCGTCATCGAGATGGCGTAGAACGCCGTCGGGTCCGGCAGCGACATCAGGAACTCGGAGTACGTGAACTGCTCGACCGAGGTCACGTTGACGTCGGTGACCGTGCGCAGGTACGCCGAGAGCGACGTCGAGATGTTGCGGGCGAAGCGATCGTGCAGGAAGTGCAGCGACCGGATCTGCTCCTTGTTGATGCGATCGGGCCGCCGGAAGTTGTAGACGATGACCGATGCGTCGGTGTCGAGCGGCAGCGGTTCGCGGCGCGGCGCCTTCTCCAGGTCGGCAGCCGATGTCAGCAGCGCATCGATCTCCTCCTGGGAAAGGATCTTGCTCACGCGCGCGCCTCGGGCTTCTGCAGGCGTGCCTTCATGCTGCTGCGCAGGCGGGACAGGGCGAGCGAGCGGAGCTGCGACACGCGCGACTCGCACACGCCGATGACCGCGCCGATTTCGGCCATGGTCATCTCCTCCTCGTAGTACAGGGCGAGGATCTGCCGCTCGCGCTCGGGCAGCTCCATGATGGCCTGCGCGAGGAGGACGCGCAGTTCCTTGCGTTCCAGCTGCGCATCCGGCCCCTCGTCGGCGTCGATGCACAGCTCGAGGAGCGGCTGCCCGTCCTCGCCGGTCGCATCGAGCTGCCGGATGGCCCCGACCTCGAGGGTGCGCACCTGGTCCATCGCCTTGCCGTACTCGGCCGGCGACATCTGCATCTGATCGGCGACCTCGTCCTCGGTCGGCTCGCGCTTCAGCTCGGCGCGCAGCTTGGCCACCGCGCCATCCAGCTCGCGACGCATCCGCCGCAGCGAGCGCGGCGCCCAGTCGAGGTCGCGCAGCGCATCGAGCATGGCGCCGTGCACGCGCCGCCGCGCGAATGCGTCGAAGGGCACGCCCATCGACGGCCGGTAGCGGCCTGCGGCGTCGATCAGGCCCATGACGCCGACGCTGATCAGGTCGGTCATCTCGACCTGCGCCGGGAGGCGCTGTGCGAGCCGGTGGGCCATGGCCTTGACGAGCCCGACGTGCGCGATCACCAGCTGATCGCGGTCGGCATGGCTCGCCTGGGGAGTCAGTACGGGCACGACGTTCTCTCCTGTGCGCTTCCGCGTCTGACGCGGGGCATTCATGCGCGCACCGCCCCGGGCACCTGCCCGAGCAGACATGCGGCCAACGTTTCGGGCTCGCCCGGGACGAGGTCCTCGGGCACCCGCTGGCCGAGGCCGAGCAGCGACACCTGCACGTCGCGTGCGCGGATGGCGCGCACGAGCGGCATCAGCGTCTCGGCTTCGTCCACCTTCGACACGACGATGCGATCGGCGCCCGCCATCTCGAAGCGGTCCCAGATGCGATCGAAATCACGGGGCGAGGTGGACGCCGGGACCACGAGGTGCGTCCGCACCGCCGGCAGCGCGGCGAGCGCCGTGAAGAACGCGGCGGCTTCCTCGTTGGCGGGCGACAGGCCGGGCGTGTCCACGAGCACCGGGAGCTTGCTGCTGGTGACCGCGTCGCTCACCTCGTCGGGGGTCCTCGCGATCACGAACGGGCTGCCGATGATGTCGGCGTAGAGCCGCAGCTGTTCGATGGCGCCCACGCGATAGCCGTCGGCCGCCACGAGGCGGAACCGGCGCTCGCCTCGGGCCCGGGCCTGCGCCGCGATCTTCGCGATGGTTGTCGTCTTTCCCACACCCGGGGGCCCGATGAACACGTTCACGTGCCCGATGGCCTCGTCGCGGCAGGCCAGGGGCTCGACGCAAGTCGCGAGCGCCTGCCGGATCTGGCCCTGCGAGACGTCGCGGCGACGTGCCGCGGGGATCTCCTCGACCACCGCCTCGGCCAGGTCGCGATCGAGCCCGGTCGCGATGAGCCGCGCCACGAGGCTGTCGGTGACGGGCGGCGCGGCCACCGCAGGAGACGCCGTCGTCGTGGCGGGGCGTTCCGGCGTTGTCGATCGTCGATTCTCCGACACCCCAGACGGCGGGAATGCCGAGACTTCGACCTCACGACCGCCCAGCCAGCCGCGCCAGCCGGACGCGGGGACCATGCGTGTGCCCAGCACGAGCGCCGAGGGCCCGAGCGCGGTGCGAGCTTGCGCGAGGGCGTCGCGAACGCTGGAACTGCGGAAACGGTGAGGAGTCATGGCGTCAATCGAGTACGGCCACCGGGGCCACCTTCACGTGCGGCGGTACCTCGCTGTGCGAGAGCACGCCCATCTGCGGCAGCACCCTCGTGAACAACCGCCACAGGTGCGGCCGCAGCGCTGGTGAGCAGAGAAGCACGGGCTGTGCCACCGCGGTCTCGAGGGCGCGGGCGATGCGGGCAGCCATGTGCTGCGCGTCGTTGGGGTCGATGGCGAGCACGATGCCCTGCTCGGTGCGCACCACGGCCTGCATCAGCCGCTCCTCGAGCGAGGGCGCCAGGTTTATCGTCGGCAACTCGCCCTGGTCGGTCTGGTGCTGGCGGCAGATGGCCCGCCCGAGCGCCTGACGGACGGTCTCGGTGAGCACGTCGTGGTCCTTCGTCTGGCCGGCCGCATCGGCAAGCGCTTCGAGGATCGTCGTGAGGTCCTTCACCGGCACGCGCTCGCGGAGCAGTTGCCGGAGCACGCGCTGGACGTCGCCCAGGCCCAGCAGCTTGGGGACCAGGTCGTCGACGAGCCGCGGCGACTGCTGCGCGACGCGGTCGACCATGTCCTTGGTGTGCTGCCGCGTGAGCAGGTCCGGCAGGAACGCGCGGATGATCTCGGACAGGTGCGTCGACAGCGCCGTCGTCGGGTCGACGACCGTGTACCCGGCCGCCGTCGCCGCGTCGCGCTGCTCGGCCCGTACCCACAGGGCCGGCAGGCCGAACGCCGGCTCGCGAGCCGCCGTGCCGTCGATGCCGCCTGTCGCCGTCCCCGGATTGATGGCGAGCAACCGGTCGGGCATCAGCTCGGCGCGCGCCACCTCCACGCCCTTCACGAGCAGGGCGTAGGTGCGCGGCCCGAGCTGGAGGTTGTCGGCCACGTGCACGGGCGGCACGATCATCCCGGTCTCGGTGGCGATCTGACGCCGGATCGCCTTGACGCGCTGCAGCAGCGTGCCCCCCTGGCGTTCGTCGACCAGCGAGATGAGCGCGTAGCCGACTTCCACGCTCAGCGGGTCCACCGACACCAGTGTCTCGACGCTCTGCTCCGGTTGCGACGGGGTGCCGCCGGTGTCGGGCGAGGCGTCGGGGTCGGCATCGAGCGGCGGCTGGCGATTGACGTAGGCCGCCACGCCGAACGCCGCCGCCACCAGGAAGAACGCGAGCTTGGGCAGACCCGGGACCAGGCCCATGGCAAACAGCACGGCCGCGCCGATCGCCAGCGGCTGCATCCTGGTCAGCAGCTGGGTCGACACGTCCTCCCCGAGCGAGGACTCCGACGAGGCGCGCGTGGTGATCAGGCCGCCCGACATCGACACGAGCAGCGCCGGAATCGCCGTGACGAGGCCCTCGCCCACGGTCAGGATGGTGAAGGTCTTCGCCGCGTCGACCAGCTCCATGTCGTACTGCATCACGCCGATCACGAGCCCCGCGACGATGTTGACGCCGGTGATGATCAGGGCCGCCAGCGAGTCGCGCTGCGTGAACCGGATGGCACCGTCCATGGCGCCGTAGAAGTCCGCTTCCTTGCGCACGTTGTCGCGGCGCCGCTTGGCTTCCTTCTCGTCGATGGTGCCGGCGTTGAGGTCGGCGTCGATCGACATCTGCTTGCCGGGCATCGCGTCGAGGGTGAACCGCGCCGTCACCTCCGAGATGCGCACCGCGCCGTGGTTGATGACCACGTACTGGATGGCGACGAGCACGAGGAAGACGACGATGCCCACCACGAAGTTGCCGCCGACGACGAACTGGCCGAACGACATGATCACGTGGCCCGCCGCATCGACGCCTTCGTGGCCATGCAGGAGGATCAGGCGCGTCCCGGCGACGTTGAGCGACAGCCGCAGCAGCGTGAGCAGCAGCAGCAGGGACGGGAAGACCGAGAACTCGATGGGATCCCTGACGTAGACGGCTGTCAGCAGCAGCACCACCGACAGCGCGATGTCGACCGAGAGCAGCAGGTCCAGCAGGACCGGCGGCAGCGGCAGCACCATGAGCGCCAGCACCAGGATGATGACTCCCGGCACCAGCAACTGGGTGACGGCAAACGGCTTGGCATTCGACATCTCCGGCTTCCTCTCCTCAGAGCGCCAACTGCTTGATGCGGATCAGGTACGCGAGGATCTCGGCGACGGCCTCGAACAGGTCGCCCGGGATGTATTCGCCGACGTCGACCTGCTTGTGGATGGCGCGCGCCAGCGGCGGGTTCTCGACGATGGGCACGCCGTGCTCGCGCGCGATGCTGCGAATCTTGAGCGCGAGCGCGTCGGTGCCCTTGGCCACCACTTCGGGCGCGGCCTGCCCGCGCTGGTAGCGCAGGGCGACGGCGTAGTGCGTCGGGTTGGTCACGACCACCGTCGCCTGGGGAACGGACGCGAGCATCCGCTTGCGGATCATCTCGCGCTGGACGCGGCGGACACGCGCCTTGATCTCGGGGTTGCCGTCCGACATCTTGAGGTCGTCCTTGACCTGCTGCTTGGTCATCTTCAGCGACTGCCCCGTCCGCCACTTCTGCAACCCGAAGTCGGCTGCCGCCAGCGCCATGAGCGTGATCACCGCGCGCTTGAGGAACGTGACCGCGTGCTCCCAGGCCGTCATGCCCGAGGCCACCGGCGCGAGCAGGGCGAATCGCGGTGCCTCGTCGATGGCGCTGCGGACCGTCAGCCAGGCCACCGTGCCGACTACCGTCGCGGCAATGAGCGTCTTGACGAGGTTCACCCCGGCCTGTGAGGGCGCGAGCCGCTTGAAGCCGGTGGCCGGACTGAGGCGCGTCAGGTCGATGCGGAGCGCCTCGCTCGCGATGACGAACCCGCCCTGCGCCTGCGTGGACACGGCCGTCGCGACGAGCGCCGCGACCGCCAACGGCGCCACCAGCCAGCCGATCTGCAGCACGCCCTGAAGGGCGAGGTTCACGACTTCCCCGCTCGTGATCGCCTGGTTGCGGGCGTCGCCGAGCCGCGTGAGGCCCATCGCCACGACCGTGCCGAGCCCAGACGTCATCGACGGCCCCCAGTAGGCGAGCACCAGCAACGCCGCGCCCAGGTGGAACGCGTCGTTGAGATCGCGGCTGCGGGCCACCTGCCCACGCCGACGTGCCTCGTCCAGGCGACGCTGTGTGGGTTTCTCTGTGCGGTCGTCGGACATGACTCAGTGCAGACCGGCGGCCGCCCGCGCGCCGAGCTGCAGCGCCTGGGGGAACGCGCGCGTCAGGATCTCCGGCAGCACCCGCACGGTGAGCGCGAGCGCCATCCACCCCACGAGCAGCCGCACGGGCGCAGCCGTGACCATCAGGTTCAGCGTCGGGGCCACCCGCGCCATCACCCCGAGCGAGACCTCGACGAGCAGCAGCGTGATGACGATCGGGGCGGCGAGTCGCACGCCGAGGGTGAACATCAGCCCGAACATGCGCGCGACGAGCTCGCCGAGGCCCGGCGACACGGCGCCCCCGCCGATCGGTAGCGCCTCGTACGACGCCGCCAGCGCACGCAGCAGGTCGTGGTGGCCGTTGGTGATGAACAGGATCAGCACCGCGAGCGACCCGTAGAGCGCCGCCAGCACGTTGTTGCGCACGCCGCTCTGCGGATCGACGAGCGCCGCGTACGAGAGCCCCATCTGGAAGCCGGTGAGATAGCCTCCCAGTTCGGCCCCGGCAACCACGAGCCGGACCGACAGCGCCAGGGCGAAGCCGATGAGCGCCTCGCGGAGCACGAGCGCGAGGAACGTGCCGGGCTCGATGGCCCGCGGCAGCCCGATGACCGGGGCCATGAAGGCGCCGAGCACCACGATCAGGCCGACGCGGACCATCGGCGGCGCGAAGGTGCCGCCCAACAGCGGCGCGCCCACCACCAGCACGCTCGGACGAATCAGCGCGATCGCGAACACGAGGACCGGCGACAGATCCATCTACCTCACCAGCTCCGGCAGCCTCGTGACCATCTGCCGTGCGAAGCCGGACATCAACCGCAGCATCCACGGGAACGTGATCGCGAAGGTGAGGAAGATGGCGGCCGCGCGCGGGATGAACGCGAGCACGTTGTCCTGGATGCTCGTGACCGTCTGGAAGACGCTGACGAGCACGCCGGCGATGAGGCCGGCCAGCAGCATCGGCAGGCTGACGAGAATCGCCAGTTCGATGGCCTGGCGAACGATGCCGACGACGAGGGCTTCTGACATGGAATTGGCTCAGAGGAAGCTGCGCACGAGCGAGGCGACGAGCAGGTTCCAGCCGTCGATCATCACGAACAACATGACCTTGAACGGCAGCGAGATCATCGCCGGCGGCAGCTGCAGCATGCCCATCGAGAGCAGCGTCGTCGACACGACGAGGTCGATGAGCAGGAAGGGCACGAACAGGTAGAACCCCATCTGGAAACCGGTCTTGATCTCCGAGAGGATGAATGCCGGGATCACCACGCGCATCGGAATCTGCTCGGGCGTCTCCGGACGCGCGACCTTGCCCATCTCCACGAACAGCGCCAGATCGCTTTCGCGCGTCTGCTTCAGCATGAACGCCCGCAGCGGCGGCGCGCCGCGCTCGAGCGCCTGCGTGACCGTGATCTCGTTGCGCAGCACCGGCTGCACGGCCTGCTGGTTGACCTGCTCGGCGACCGGCGCCATCACGAACACCGTGAGGAACAGCGCCAGGCCGATGAGGATCTGGTTGGACGGCGCCTCCTGCGTGCCGAGCGCCTGCCGCAGGAAGTGGAAGACGATGACGATGCGCGTGAACGCGGTCATCGTCATGAGGATGGCCGGGATGAAGCTGAGAAGCGTCAGCAGCAGCACGACCTGCAGCGGCGCCGAGATGGCGCCGATGCCGTCGATGTCGATGCGGGTGCTTCCGGCGGCTTGCGCCAGCGCGGGGGCGGCCGACAGCAGCCAGGCCACGCAGGTGCCTGCCCCGAGGACGAGCGCGCGACCGATCATGACTCGTTGCTGCCTTCCGACGGCCGCGAGTCCACGTGGGCGTCCAGCGCTCTGGCAAACGCATCGCCGGCCGCGAGCTCGGTCACGAGCGACACCTGCATCGGCGTGACGCCGAGGAGCAGCCGGCGTCCTTCGACGGCCACGATCACGAGCTGTCGCCGGTCGCCGAGTGCCACGGCGGTCTCGACCTGCACCGGCCGGGGCCCGCGGCGCAGCCCGACCTGCAGGCCGCCCCGGCGAATCAGCCACACGCACCCGCCCATCAGCCCCAGCACCACGAGGAGCGACAACAGCGTGCGGACGACACCGGGGCCGTCCGACCAGCCGGGCGCGGGCACCGTGCCCGGGGCCTGGGCCTGCGCCAGGAGCAGGAACACGTTCACGCGAGTGCCTCGGTCGCAGCCTTCTGGCGGAACTCGGTCAGTCGCAGGGATACGCTGTCGTCGATGATGACGACCTCGCCGCGCGCCACCGGGACGCCGTTGACGAGCAGGAACAGGTCCTGTCCGGCCGACTGCGTAAGCCGCACGACGCTCCCGCGGTGCAGCGCGAGGCAGGCACGCAGCGTCATCGAGCCCTTGCCGAGCACGACCTCGACGTTCATCCGCACGTCGGCAAAGCCGGCGAGCGACGGCGGCAGGGACAGCGCCGCGTCAGAACTGGATGACGAAGTCGGAGAAGAGGACATCGGCGACCTCGTGGTGGAGCGCCTTGCCGGCGCGTTTGCGGATTTCTGCCTTGAGCGCGAGCTTCCCCGCCGGCGTGTTGATCACGTCCGACGTCTGCTCGGCCAGCAGTTCGAGCACCGCCGCGCGCGCCCGGACGACGGGCACCTTCTCGTGCTCGAGTTCCTTCAGCACGTCGTCCTCCACGGCGAGCACGAGCTGCACGTTCGCACGGAGGAATCGGGTGGCGTCGGCGTCGGCGAGGTTCACGGTGAACGTGTCGAGCGGCAGCAGCACGCCATGCGCTTCGGCCTCGGCGTGGTCGTCCTTGGCCGACTTCGCGCCTTCCTCACCTCCTGCCTCCGCCGCGACGGCGCGCTGCGTCGACCACCAGACGTACCCACCGCCGCCACCGGCGGCGAGCAGGACGACGAGGATGGTGAGAAGGGGGAGCTTGCGGCGCTTCTTCGGCGGCTCTTCTGCGGGTTTCGCGGCGTTGCTCATGAACACTCCTGCGCCGCGGATCCGCGGCCACGCAGGAGGGAGCAAGGGCGATGCCGGCGCGGACGGGGCGCGGGCCCGCCGCCGGGCCATTCAAGAACGGCCGGAAAGTGCCGATTTGGCGTGATCGACCTTCTGGCCGCGGCCGGCCAGCCGCCACCCCCTCAGAGGGAGTGACGGCACGCCGACACGAGCCGGGGGAACGCCCCGGTCAGGCCAGGAGCTCGAACGTCCGCCCGTCGGGCGGTGCCTGGTGCCGATGCGCGCGGCGGCGCCGCTGCTCGGGCTGTTCGTGCTGGGGCTGGTGCTGCTGCTTGTCGTCGGGGTTCACCGACAGGTCGTCGAGCCTGAGTCCGGCCGCTTCCATCTGCTGCCGAAGCGTCTGCTGATGCTGGATGACCCAGTCCTGCACCTGGGGTGAGTCAGCCCGCACCACCGCGGTCACCGCGCCCTGCTCGACACGCAGCAGGACGGTGACGGCGCCGAGCGCGTCCGGGCGCAGGTGGAGCCTTGCCTCCCCGATGCCGTCCTTCCACTGCATCTTGAGCGACGACACGATCTGGGTCGCCACCTGCTCGCCGACGGCCGGCGGCAACGGCGCCGCTGCGGCGGTGGGCACGCTCGGCGCGGCCGCCTCGCTCCTCGGCGCGCCGGCCGGCTGACCCGACGCGACCGCAAGCACGCCGGGCGTCTCGCCGCCGGCGGGTCCGCCCACGTCCTGACGATCGGTGGACTGGCGGCGCGGCGTCCCGTCGGTCGGCCCGGGCAGGCCCCCCCAGGCGCGCCCACCACTCGGCTCGACCGGGCCCTGACCTATGGTCGACTCGGTCGCTGGCGCCACGGCCGGGGTTGCGACCGGCGTGTCCTGGGGCGCGTCCGTCGGGATTCTCCCGGGGTGCGAGGGTCCGCTCGAGACGGCGCCGGGCACTCCGGCCACCCGGGTCGCGCCGGGCTCGCGCCCGGCAGGTGCGTCACCGACGGCGACTGCCTCCCCGCGCGTCTCGGCCGGATTGCCGGAGTCACTCACGAGCGTCTGCTTGACGGCAGACCACCGGCTCACGGTCTCGGCGCCCACGGCGGCCTCGGGGACACCGGCACTCGTCACATCTTCGTTCACGCGATCGGCCGACGGTCCCTCGTCAGCCGGTTCACCGCGTCGAACAGCGTCCACGACGAGCCGGCCCGGCACCAGCGGCCCCGCCGCGACGGCTTCGCCACCTGCCAGCGCGTCGTCGGCCGCGTGAGTGGTTTCCCGAGGCGGAGTGAGGGTCGCCGAGCCGGGAGCGCCGGCAGGATCGCCCGTCCCCCCCGCGACGGCAGCGAAGCCGGTTAACAGGGCGGACGCAGCTGCGATCGTCGACGCAGTCTCACCGGCCCCGGCAACCTGAGCGGAACCTCCGTTGGCGGCCTCGTAGGCAGCGCCCTCGTGACTTGCAGCGGCCTCTCCCGGCCGCACCAGCGGCGCGTGCTGCAGCGCCAGCAGCAGCCATGACGTCGCCGGCGGATGCTGCCGCGTCTCGCCCTGCGGTAGCGACGCGAGCAGTTCGTCGTCGGGCACGTCGCCCGACTCGCCGGCGGTGCGCGTCGCCGCGCCCTCCCGGGACGACGCGCGATCGTCGACGGCAGGGGTGTCCGACACGCTCTCGCGCGCCGCAGCCAGGACGCTCGCAAACCGCTCGTCGTCCCGGGGCGTCGCGGATGCCGATGGCGCATCGGCCCGCGAACTCGCGTGCATCCGCTTCGCGCTGGGCGCCGGTCCCGCCGCGGTTCTCGCCGGCGACCCGCCGCCGCGCGGCTGGAGGGAAGCCGGCTGGGGCGCCGCCGGCGAGGCGGTGGATAACGTCACGCCGTTCATGGCCGCGGGTTACCGCTTCAACTGCAGCGTCTCGACGAGCACCTCGTCGGAGACCGTGATCGTCCGCGAGTTGGCCTGGTAGCCGCGCTGCGCGAGGATCATCTGCGTGAACTCGGTGGCGATGTCGACGTTGGACTGCTCGATGGCGCTGCCGATCAGCGTGCCGCGCCCGCCGGTGCCCGCAGTGCCGACGTTGGGGAGCCCGGCCGCCTGCGTTTCGCCGTACCGGTTGGCGCCGAGCTTGGCCAGGCCCTTGGGGTTGTTGAAGTTGGCCATGGCGACCTGGCCCACGGCCACTTCCTTGCCGCCGAACTTCACGAGGATGGTGCCGTCGGCGGCGACGGCGATCTCGCTCGCCTCACCGGCCGGGGCGCCATCCTGCTCCGGTGCGGCCATCTGCGAGGCCTTGGCGAAGCTGGTGAGCGCCGGCTCGCTTGCCGGCGGCGGCGTGATGTCCCAGGTGATGTTGTTGCCGGTGGCGCCGTTGGCCCAGGTGGCGGGCCCGGTCAGCACGACATCGGCGGCCGGCGCGGTGAGCTTGCCGTTGCCGTCGAAGGTCAGCGCGCCGGTGGCGAGCTGGAACACGCCGGTGCCACCGTTGACATCGGCCTCCGGGACGGTTGCCGTATACGTCCAGGCGCCGGGGCCGGTCTTCTCGAACTCGATCGTCACGACGTGCTGGCTGCCGAGACTGTCGTACACCTGCATGGACGCCGTGTAGTTGGTCGCGCCCGTCACCTCGGCGCTCGCATCCAGGTTGACCTGGGCCCGGATCGTCGTGGTGGCCACCGGTGCGCGGAGCACACCCTGCGGTACGACGATGTCGGTGAGGCCGCCGGTGGTGATCACGGCGCCGGTCGCCTGATCGATCTGCGTGTAGCCCTGCACGCGCCAGCCGTCGGTGGTCACCAGCTGGCCCTCGTCGTTGAAGCTGAAGTTGCCCGCGCGCGTGTACGCGTTGCCGTCGTCGCCGCGCACGATGAAGAAGCCGTCCCCCTGGATGGCGACGTTGGTGGCCTCGCGCGTGTTCTCGATGGCGCCCTGGCTGAACACGGGCGAGATAGAACCCGTGACCACGCCGAGCCCGACCTGCATGGGGTTGAGGCTCGTGCCGCCGACGTTCTGGCTGACGAGATCGGCGAAGCTGACCGCGCTCGCCTTGTAGCCGATGGTGTTGATGTTGGCCAGGTTGTTGCCGATGACGCTCAGGTAGGTCGCATTGGCGTTCAGGCCCGACAACCCGGCCGAAAATGATCCGACTGCCATCTCACTTGCCTCCGTTCGTGTTGGTGCCGGACGTGCCGTTCCCACGTCCGTCATTGCTCGTGCGGCCGCTGCCGGCCGCGTCACCCTCGTCGGTGAGCGTCACGCCGAGGGCGGTGCCGATCTGATCGAGCTTGGTGGAGATCGCGGTCAGCTTCTCGAGGGAGCTGAACGTCGCGAGCTGCGCGATGAACTCGCCGTTGTCCTGCGGCTTTGTCGGGTCCTGGTTCTGCAGCTGCGTCGTCAGCAGCTTGAGGAACGCGTCCTGGCCGAGGTCACGCGTCCCGGCGACGCGCGACGGGCCCTGCGTGCCCGTGCCGTTGGCCTGCGCTGCACTGCCGATTGCGGGTGTGCTCACTGGAAGTCTCCTGCCCGACGTGCCGCCTTGATGACGGCCAGTTCGTCGATGGCCTGCATCTCTCGTCGCGCCGCCTCGGCCTCGAAGGCCTGACGGGCGCGTTCCTTGAACCGATCGAGGACCCGCCGGTCGCGGCGCGCCTCCTGCGCCCGCGCCAACCGCAGGTCGCGTGTCTCGAGCCGCTCCTGGACGTCGAGGCGGCGCGCCTCGACGTCCCGCGTCCTTGCGACAATCCAATTCCGGTGCCACGTCAGCAGCACCACGTCCGCCCCGTCGCGTTCCGCCTGCGCCGCCGACGCGTAGGCATCCCGTGACCTGTCCTCGGCCGCCGACAGCCGTGCCCTGGCCTCCTGCAACTGCCGTTCGGCGCGTGCGAGCGCCTGTTCGGCCTCTTCCTCCGCACGCTGGCGCATCTGGAGGACGGGTTCGAGCCTGAAGCGGAAGCGCGACATGCCGATTGAGTCGTTCGAGGGGGACCAGGTGGACGTGCGCGAAGTGTCGAGCGTGCGACAGCCGTGGACGAGGCCCGACGCTACAACGCGCCGAGCGCGTCCACCGCGCGGTCGTAGTCGAGGAGGTCGTCGGCGGGCTGCTTCAGGAACCCGTCGAGCGCCTCGCGGTGCGCCAGCGCTTCGTCGATGCGCGCGCTCGAGCCGGCCACGTACGCGCCGACCGACACGAGATCCTCGTTCTCGCGAATGAGCGACAGCCAGTCGCGCACCTTTCCAGCCTTCAGCCGATGCTCCGGCGTGGTTACGTCGGGCATCGTCCGGCTCACGCTCGGCAGGATGTCGATCGCCGGGTAGTGATTGCGGGCGCCGAGTGCGCGCGACAGGATGATGTGCCCGTCCAGGATGGCGCGGACGTTGTCGGCCACCGGCTCGTTCGTGTCGTCGCCCTCGACGAGCACCGTGTAGAAGGCCGTGATCGATCCCTTGCCCTGGACGTTGCCGGCCCGTTCCAGCAGCCCCGGCAGCAGCGCGAACACCGAGGGCGGGTAGCCCTTCGCCGTCGGCGGCTCGCCGGCCGCCAGCCCGATCTCGCGCTGCGCCATCGCAAAGCGCGTCACCGAGTCCATCATCAACAGCACGTTCCTGCCCTGCTCGCGGAACCACTCGGCCATCGCCGTCGCGGCGTAGGCGGCGCGCAGGCGCACGAGGGGCGGGTTGTCGGAGGTGGAGACGACCACCACCGATCGCCGCCGCCCTTCGGGGCCGAGGTCGTGCTCGAGGAAGCTGCGGACCTCGCGACCGCGTTCACCGACGAGCGCGATGACGGCCACGTCGGCGCCGGTGCCGCGCGCCATCATGCCGAGCAGCGTGCTCTTGCCGACGCCGCTGCCGCCGAACAGGCCGACGCGCTGGCCGCGCCCCACCGTGAGGAGCGCGTCGATCGCGCGCACACCGGTGCCGATCGGTTGCGCGATCGGCTCCCGGGCGAGCGGATTCAGTGGCGGCGGGTGCAATGGGCCGACCTCGTTCGTGCCGAGCGGGCCGAGATCGTCGAGCGGCCGGCACAGGCCGTCCACCACGCGCCCGAGCAGCGCGTCGCCCACCGGTACCGAGGCAGGGCGTCCGCGCGAGACGAGGAGATCGCCCGGACGGATGCCGGTGGTGCTGCCGAGCGGCACCGACTGCAGCAGGTTGTCGCGGAAGCCGACGACCTCGAGCAGCAGCGGCTGGCCGCCGTCCGACGACACGAGCTCGCAGAGCTCGCCGACGCGCACGCGCGGGCCCCGCGACTCCACGAGCATGCCGACCGTGCGCACCACGCGTCCAACCATCGGGAGCGAATCGACCGCCTCGACCTGGTCGCGATACCGGCCCAGCGAATACCCGCTGGCGAAGTCGAGCACGGCCATCACGCGACTCCCCGCCGCGCCGGGGGGGCGGGCGGCGCGTCGCCGAGCACGGCGCGCGCAATCTCGTTCACCTGGGCGTCCACCGACGCATCGATGAAGCCGAACTCGGATTCCACGAGGCACCCGCCACGCGAAACCGAGGGGTCGGGCACGATCTCGACCTGCCGGCCGCCGAGCGTGGCGCCCTGCCCAGCGCTCACCGACGCGTAGTCGTCGGGGTGGAGCCGTACCGTGGCCGGCGCCGCGCTGCCGAGACGCTCGAGCGCGATGTGCGCAAGGGCGGCCGTGAGCTCCTGATCGACACTCACCTCGCGCTGCAGGACGCGCCGGGCAATGGCGATCGCCAGTTGGACCAGCTCGCGCTCGGTCTGCCGCACCATGTTGTCGCGCAGGCCGGACAACTCCTCGAGCGTCTGGGCCAGCCGGCGCAGCATGGCCTCGGCGCGCTTGCCACCTGCCTCGAGCCCGGCCCGCTCGCCCTGGGCATAGCCCTTGGTGAACGCGTCGCGTTCGAGGGCCGCGAGCTGCGCCTGCTGATCGGCTGTCGGAACGAAGGGTTCCGGGGCGGGAGGCGGCACCGCCGCGGTGCGTGCCACCGGCGCCTGCGGGACGTCCACCGGCCGCCAGATCTCGGAGGCGGTCACCGACACCTCCGGCCCGCCGCCCGGGCTCGTGCCCCAGGTGAAGCGCTCGAGCGTCGCCACACCACCGCTGACGCGTCGCGCCTTAGGTGACATACGGCTCCCCGGCAGCCGCGCCGGTCTGCAACAGGCCTTCTTCCTCCAGCTTGCGGGCGATGCCGACGATCTCCTGCTGCGCCTTCTCCACCTCGCGCAGCCGCACCGCGCCGAGCAGTTCGATCTCCTCGCGGATCATGTCGACCGCACGCTTGGACATGTTCTGGAAGAAGCGATTGCGGATGTCCTCGGACGCCCCCTTGAGCGCGACGGTCAGCACCTTCTTGTCGGCACGCTGCACCATCTCGCGCAAGGCGTTGTCGTCGACGTGCAGGAGATCGTCGAACACGAACATCAGGTGGCGAATCGACACGGCGAGGTCGGGCGTCTGCGCTTCGATGGCCTCGAGCACCGGCTGGCTGATCCCGCGGTCGATCCGGTTGAGCAGCTCGGCGACCGCCCGCACGCCGCCGTACGACTCGTGCGTGCTCGCGCCTAGCGACTTGAGCCGGGCCTCGATCACCGAGGAGATGCGCGAGATGACCTCCGGCTAGATCTCCTCCAGGTTGGCCATGCGGGTCACGACTTCCACGCGCAGGTCCTCGGGAAGGCTCTGCATCAGCTGCGCCGCGGGTCCCGGTTTCAGGTGGGCGAGGATCAGCGCAATCGTCTGGGGATGCTCGCTCTGGATGAACTTCGAGAGCTGCTGCGGATCGGCCTTCTCCAGGCCGGTGAAGGCCATCGACGACTCGAAGGTCTTCACCACGCGATCGAGCACGCGCTTGGCGAGGTCCGGGCCGAGCGACTTGACGAGCAGCCGCCGCGCGTAGTCGACGCCGCCCTTGGTGACGTACTCGGCCGCCTTCCACATGGTGTGGAATTCCTCGAGCACCTCGGTGGCCGTGGCGGCCGGCACGGGTCCAAGCAGCGCGACCTCGCGCGCGATGAGCTCGATCTCCTCCTCGGTGAGGTGCTTGAACACCTCGCTCGAGGCGTTCTCGCCGAGCATCAGCGTGAGGATCGCGGCCTTGCGGATGCCATTGAGCTCGGTGAGCCGAGGCGCCAGTGCCGTGCTCATGACCGCGCCCCCTTGCCTTCGGCGAGCCAGCCCCGCACCAGCTTGGCGGCGCTCTCGGGTTCCTTGGTCGTCATCTGCGTGACGCGGCGGGTCAGCACCGGCTGGCGGCGATCGCCCTCGGCTGGCGTGGCATCGAGCTGCGCCTCGATCTCGCCCTCGATCTCCTCGATGGTCTTCGGCAGTTGCTGCGGCATGCGCATGGCCGCCTGCTCGGCGGTCGTCACGGTGAGCAGCCGGCTCACCACCGGACGCACGAACAGCAGCAGCACCATCGCGACGATGAGCACGACCGCCAGGCCGCGCACGGCCCCGCCGCCGTGCTCACCGATCTGCGAGTACCACTTCGGCGGCGGCATCGGGTCGGCCACGGGCGCCTCGAACGCGATGTTCTCCACGGTCACCTGGTCGCCACGCCGCGTGTCGATGCCGAGCGAGGCGGCGACGAGCTTCTGCAGCTTCTCCATCGCTGCGCCGTCGCGTGGCTTGCGCCTGGTGGTCACTGCGCCGTCGGCCTCCGTGCTCGTCACGTGCTCGTCGTCCACGATCACCGCCACCGAGACCTGCGCGAGCTCGCCGCGCGGGCGAATCGTGTGGGTCACGGTCTTGGTCACTTCGTAATTCGACACCTTGCTGCTTTTCGTGAGCCCGGTGCCCGTGGTGACGGGAGACAGCGGAGCGGTGTCGGGAGCCGGAGTGCCGTCTGGCTGCACGGCGGCCGGCATGTTGGCGCGCGTACCGGCGATGCCCGAGGTCGTGGCTGCGGCGCCGCCCTCGAGCGTCACCTGCTCGCTCCGGAGCACCGTCTCGGGCGAGTACTCCTCGGTGGTGCGCTCCTGTGATTCCGGGTGCAGCCTCGCCGACACGTTCACGCGAACGCGATCGACGCCGACGACCGGCTCGAGCAGCGACACGACGCGCATCGCCATGTCGCGCTCGTACTTCTGCTGCTTCTCGAGCTCCAGCCCGGCAAGCGCGCCATCGTCCTGCCCGGCGGGTCCGCGGGCCAGCGAGCGCCCGTAGCTGTCGATGATGACCACCTGCTCCGGCCGCAGGCCCTCGACGCTGGCCGCCACGAGGTTGGTGATCGCCATGGCCGCCTGCGGCGGCAGCGCGCGCGTGCCCTTCAACGTCAGCGTCACCGAGGCCTTGGCCGGCTGTTCCCTCGCGCCGAAGAGCGACTCCTTCTGCATCGCGATGTGGATGCGGGCGCTCTCGACCTCCGACAGGGTGGCGATCGTGCGCGCGAGCTCGCCTTCGAGGGCCCGCCGGTAGTTCACGTGCTCGAGGAACTCGGTCTGGCCGAACGCCACCTTGTCGAAGATCTCGAAGCCGATGCGGCCACTCGTCGGCAGTCCCTCGCCGGCGAACAGCAGCTTGAGCGAGTCCATGTCGTCGCTCGGCACCAGGACGGTGCGCCCGCCATCCTGCAACTGGTAATCGACGTCGTCGGCCTGCAGCCGATCGACGACGCGGGCCGCCTCTTCGCCGTTCAACTCACTGAAGAGCACCCGGTACTCGGTGCGATTGAGGTACCAGGTGGAGCCGATGACGAGGGCGACCACCGCGACGAACACGGCGACCAGCGAGACGAGCTGGCCGGTGCCGAGCGAAGCGCGCACCGCCCTGCCCTTCTCGACCACCGCCTGCCACTGCACAGGAAGGAAAGACACGGCTTACTCGAGTTCGTGGAGACGCGCCCTAGACGGGCATCCGCATGATTTCGTGGTACGCGTTGACCAGCTTGTTGCGGACCTGCACGCCGAACTGCAGCGTGAGGTCGGCGCGCTGGAGCGCGATCATCGCGTCGTGGACGTCGAGCTGCTTGTTCAGCATCCCGTTGACCGCGGCGTTGGCCGACTCGTGGCTCTCCTCCACCGTCCCGACCAGGCGTGCGAGGGAGGCGCCGAAGCCGCCGGTCTCTCCGCCCGTGCCCGGCGTGGCAGCTGGCGACGCGGTCCCCGTCGCGACCCCGGTGACGACCTTTGCGGCGATGGCATCGATGGCCATGAGTTACACCTTCCCGAGTTCGAGCGCCCGCGAGACCATGTCGCGGATGAGGTTGATGGCGGTGAGATTGGCCTGATAGGCGCGGGAGGCGCCGACCATGTCGACCATCTCCTCGGCCGGCGTGACATTGGGCATCGCCACGTAGCCCTCGGCGTCGGCGTCGGGATGCGAGGGGTCGAAGCGCTGCTGCGCGGGCGTGGTGTCCTCGACGATCGCCGCCACCTTCACGCCGGCGGCCGAGGCCCGGCCGAGGGCGGTGTCGAAGCTCGTGCCCTGGTCGGTCGCGAGCACCACGTCGCGTCGTCGGTACGGGCGCCCGTCGGGGCCGCGCGTGGACTCGGCGTTGGCCAGGTTGGAGACCGCGACCTCGATCCGCGTCCGCTCGGCGGCGAGCGCACTCGCCGCGGCGTCGACGGCGCTGTTCAGGGTGGACATCAGCGCTCTCCTATCGGCTCTCGTTGATGGCGTACCGCACGAGGCGGAACCTGGCGGCCAGTGCCGTCTGGGCCCGCGCGAACTCGCCTGCGGCACGCGTCATGTTCAGGAGTTCGCGGTCGACCTGCACCGTATTGCCGTCGCGACGCGCCGCAGCCTCGGTTTCACGGGTGCCGTACTCCCCACCCGTGGTCGGGGCGCCGCCGAGGTGACGCGCGTTGGTGACCGAGAGGCGGGCGCCGACGCCCACCTGCTGATCGAGCGCCTCGTCGAAGGCCACCTCCTGCGCCTTGTACCCGGGCGTGTTCAGGTTGGCGAGGTTGCTCGACGAGACCACCTGCCTGGCGGCGGCCAGGCTCAGGGTCCGTCGCAGCGCACTCATCGTCTGCGCGTCGGAGTTGGTCGGGGAGATGGGCATCGCGTCGGCTGGTTCAAGGTCCGTCGTCGGCAGCCGATTACCGGTGCGGCGACAGCCGGCCAGCGCAGGAGCAAGAACCCCGCCACCAGCCCCGGCAAGCGACTTTCCATCAATTTTCGGGATTCACGCGCCGACGACCTGACGGTCGGCCGGAAGGGGTGTCGACGGGCCGTCAGCCCCGTGCTCGGCGGGCGGCCTCGATACGGGTGAGGCGGTTCTCGATCCCGTCGAGGCGGAGCAGCAGGGCCTGACGGAGGTCCACGGCGTCCTTGTGCGACACCTGCCGGGACAGGCGCCGGTTCTCGGCCTGCAGCATCTCGATGTCGTGGATCCGCTGGAGCACCACGTCAATCTGACCGAGCGAGAACGGCTTGGTGAGGTAGTCGTACGCGCCGAGCCGCACCGCCTGGATCGCTGAATCGAGCGAGGCGAAACCGGTCACGATCACCACGTAGGTGCCCGGGTGGGCCGCGCGTGCCGCCCTGAGAACGGCAAGGCCGTCCACGCCCGGCAGGTGCAGGTCGGTGATGACGAGCGAGAAGCGCTCCGGGTCGCGCTCGATGGCCAGCAGCGCCGCCCGACCGTCGGCGGCGCCCACCACGTCGTAGTTGCGGGCACGGAAGTACTCGGTGAGCAGTTCGCGGATGTCCGCTTCGTCCTCGACGATCAGTACCGCCTGCCGTTCAAGCGCTTGGGCCACTCCCGCCTCCTCGCGCCGAGCATCCTATCCCGAGCCCGACCGTTCACGCTGGTCTGCGTGCGCCCGCCGGCGCCGCGACGGGAAGCCGACCGGGGCGCTGCCCCTAAAGGTACCCTGTCGGAAGACCGACAACGTCGTTTGACATGGGACACAGTTCAGCCCAATACTGGGCCTCGTACCGGGTCGACATACCGACGTCCCCGCGGCCGTCCACCCCGGTCCAGCCGCGCCCGGCGTGGAGGTGCTTGTGACTACTCGCCCACAGCCGTCAGTCCTTGTGGTCGAGGACGAAGCGGAGCTTCGTCAGACGATAGCCGAATCCCTGACCGAACAGGGCTTCGTCGTGGCACAGAGCCCCGACGGCGCGGACGCGCTCGACCGGCTCAAGGGCTTCGCCTACGACGCCATCGTCATCGACCTGCGCCTGCCCGATGTCGATGGACTGGAAGTGCTCGACGCGGCGGTCGAGCGTTACCCGGACATCCTGGCCGTCATGGTCACCGGATTCGGCGGCGTCGCGGAGGCCGTTTCGGCCATGCGGCGCGGCGCGATCGACTTCCTCATCAAGCCGTTCCAGCTCTCGCAACTCGCCCGCATCCTCACGACGTCGCTCGAACAGCGCCGGCTGCGCGAGGAGAACGCGGAGTTGCGCGCGCAGCTGCGCGACCGGTACCGCTTCGACAGCGTCATCGGCCACAGCGCCGCCATGCGGCACGTGTTCTCCACGCTGGAACTCGTGGCGCCGATGAACAGCACGGTGCTGATCCAGGGCGAGACGGGTACGGGCAAGGAACTCATCGCCCGCACGATCCATCACAACAGCCCGCGCGCCGACCAGCGCTTCGTCGCGTTCAATGCCGCGGCCATCCCCGAGCCGCTCGCCGAGGCCGAACTCTTCGGCCACGCCAAGGGCGCGTTCACCGGCGCCGTGCAGGCGCGCATCGGGCGGTTCGAGCTGGCGCACCGCGGCACGCTGTTCATCGACGAAGTCGCGCTGATGACCATGCCGATGCAGGCCAAGCTGCTGCGGGCACTGCAGGAGAAGGAGATCGAGCGCGTCGGCGAGAGCCGGTCGATCAAGTTCGACGCCCGCATCATCGCGGCCACCAACCTCGACCTGAAGAAGATGGTCAAGGACGGCACCTTCCGCGAGGACCTCTACTACCGGCTCCACGTGATCCCGATCACGCTGCCGCCGCTGCGGGACCGCAAGGAGGACATCCCGCTGCTCGCGCGGCACTTCGTGCAGAAGTCCTGCCGGAACAACAACCTGCCGCCGCGCACGCTGACCCAGGACGCCATGCGCGCGCTCATGAACTACAGCTGGCCGGGCAACATCCGGCAGCTCGAGAACGCCATCGAACACGCGGTCGCCATGACCGGGCAGGACACCGAGATCCAGGCCCGCGCGCTGCCCGAAGACATCTCGCAGCCCGCCTCGTCGCTGCTGCTGCCGACCGTGGCGATCCCCGACGAGGGCATCAACTTCACGCAGGTCGTCTCTCAACTCGAGCGCGAACTCATCGTGCGCTGCCTCGAGAAGCCCGGCGGCAACAAGCGACAGGCCGCCCGCCTGCTGCAATTGAGCCGCACGACGCTCATCGACAAGCTGAATCGGTTGAACGTCGCGGCTCCCGCCGACGACATGAGCGCCACGGCGTAGGGAATTTCAGAATTGCAGAATTTCGGAATTTCGGAATGGCAGCACCTCCGATAATCCTCCGAAGGTTGGCGGTCATGCTGAACTTCTGAAATTCTGAAATTCTGCAATTACTTCGCCGGTATCCGCACCTCGACGACGTTCGGTTCCACGAACTGCAGGTGGCCGCCGCAGGCGTGTGCGAGCACCCGCGACGCCGTCAGCCCCAGCCCGACGGCGCCGTCCTTGGTCGTCATGAACGGACGGAAGTACTCCTCCTCTCGCGCCATGTCGATGCCCGGTCCGGTGTCGGCCACCGTGAGCACGATCATCTGCGCGTCATCACGGCCGTAGGCGATGCGGATCTCCGGATCCTCACGGCCGGTCACGGCCTGTTCCGCATTCAGCAACAGGTTCACGAGCATCTGCTCGAAGTGCTGCGAGTCCATGCGCGCCGAGAGCGCACTGTCGGCACGCGGTTCGACGTGCACGGCGATGCGGCCGCGCGCCAGGTGGTACCGCCGGAGGTTGAGGGTCCGATCGATGCCGCGCGCCAGATCGGTGGCAGGCGCGGCGCCGGCCCGACGGGTGTAGTTCACCAGCTCGCTGAGCAGGCCGGAACAGCGCACCGCCTGGCCGTGGATGCGTTGAAGCTTCTGCGCCACGTCGTCGGGGGTCCCCGGGCGGGTGGCCATGATCTCGCCGAGGCCGCCGATGACCTGCAATGCGTTGTTGATCTCGTGCGTCACGTTCGGAAGCACGAGTTCGAGCGTGATCAACCGGTTGGCGAACACCAGGTCGCCCGCGGGCAGGTCGCGCGCGGGATCCCCGAGCGCCGCCGGCGTCACTGACAGCGGTTCGGATGGGGACACATCAGTCCTTCAGGGCCCTTCGCGCCTCAAGCCGGCCCGGGCGCAGCCGATTAGCCCCCGTGAGGCAACGGGGCCGGGCAAGTCGCCCGGCCACCCAGTCTAGCAAGCCGGAGGCGTATGCGCTTTCTCGTGGTGGACGATTCGTCGACGATGCGTCGGATCATCATCAACACGCTCAACAAGCTGGGGTACCAGGACATCGTGGAGGCGGCCAACGGCCGGGAGGGCATCGATCGCGTCACCGATGGCGCCGTGGATCTGGTGATCACCGACTGGAACATGCCGGAGATGAACGGCATCGAGTTCATCCGGTCGCTGCGCGCCATGGACGGCAAGCAGCAGCTCCCCGTGTTGATGGTCACCACCAACGCCGCCAAGGACGACATCGTGGAGGCGCTGCGCGCCGGCGTGAACAACTACGTCGTCAAGCCCTTCACCCCCGACACGATCAAGGAAAAGATCGACGCGGTGCTGGCCCGCTGAGGGGCTGGAGGAGACCGACCCCATGTCATCAGCTGCCTGTGTGGACGAGCAGTCGACACATCCGATGATCGAAGTGCTCAAGGCCAGCCTCCTGGACGTCTTCGGCACGATGATGGGCATGACCCTCGACGAGAAGCTGCCGCTCGACGGGGATGCGCTGCGCCCGCAGAGCAACGTCGTGAGCCAGATCGGCTTCGGCGGCTCGCGGTCCGGGCTCGTCGTGTTCTACGCCACGTTCGATGGCGCCGCGGCCATCACGCGCGCGCTGCTCTGCATGGGCGACGACGACCAGCCGTCGCGTCCCGAGATAGCCGACGCGGTCGGCGAGATCACGAACATGATCGCGGGCTCGTTCCGCACGCGCATGGCCACCGAAGGCGATGCCTGGGCGATCTCGATCCCCACGGTGACGATGGGATCCGATTTCTACATGACGCCGCTCGCCAACGGCCGGCGCACGCTGCTGCCGTTCCGCATGGGCGATCACGAAGTCTGCCTGGAACTCGTGGTCAGCGCCACGGTGGCCAGCGCATGAACCTGCCGGCCGGCACGGAGGCGGGAAGCGCCGCGCTGCAGCTCCGCAGCATCGAGCACCCGTGGCTGCGGCCCGAGGATCTCTCGGTGCCCATGCTGCCCGACCAGGCCCAGCGCGTGCTGCACATGGTCGGTGACCCCGACGTGACCATCTCGACGCTTGCGGCGGTGGTCAGCAAGGACCCGGTGCTCGCCACCCGTGTGCTCGGCATGGCGAACTCGGCGCTCTACGGCGCGATGTCGCCGCTGCGTTCGGTGTCGGACGCGGTCGTCCGCCTCGGCACCCGCACGGTGCGCAACGTGGTGGTGACCGTGTCGATGCAGTCGCAGTTCAAGTCACCGGAGGTCTATGGCCAGGAAGGGCTCCGGTTCATGGAGCACGCGGTGGGCACGGCTTACGTGTCGCACCTCATCGCCGACAAGCTGCGGACCGACGTCGAGGAAGCGTTCCTCTGCGGGCTGCTGCACGACCTCGGCAAGCTCGTGATCCTCAAGACGGCACACCAGTACCAGCAGAAGCACGGCGCGACGATCCGATCCGACGAACTCGGCGCCGCCCTGGCGCAGCATCACGCCCTGTGCGGCGCGCTCGCCCTCGGGTTCTGGAACGTCCCGGACGAAGTGCGGGAAGTCGTGCAGTTCCACCACGCGTTCGAGGACGCGTCGGACCCGCACGCCGCGGCGATCTGCTACGCCGCGAACCTCCTGAGCCACCGCTATGGATTCGGCTGCACGCCGCAAGGCGATGCCGTGCTGGAGGACAGCGTGTTCCCGTACCTGGAGCTCGATGCCGCGTGGATCGCCAACGCCGACGTCCGCGCGCCCGGCCTGTTCAACGCGGCGCGCCAGGCGCTCGGGTGACCCGACGCTCGGCGAGCACCTCGCGCACCTTGCCGAGGAGTTCCTCGAGCGTGAACGGCTTCTGCAGGAAGCTCGCGCCCTCCTCCAGCATGCGCCGGTCGCCGATGGCCTCGTCGGCATAACCCGACACGAAGATCACCTTGAGCTCCGGCCTGGCGTGCAGCAGCCGCTTGGCCAGGGCCGGCCCGCCCATCGTCGGCATCACCACGTCGGCAATCAGCAGATCGATCTGCTCGATGCCCTCGGCCACGTGCAGCGCGTGGTGGCCGTCCTCGGCCGCGTGCACCTCGTAGCCATGGGCGCTGAGCCACTCGTGGATCAGCTCGCGCACGCCGTCCTCGTCCTCCACGAGCAACAGCGTCGCCGAGGCAGGCGGCACCTCCACGGCAGCCGTCGTGGAGGACTGCCCCGGCGCCGCCTCGTCGTCGGCGTACTCGAGGGGCAGCGGCAGTTCGTCGGCGCGCGGCAGGTAGATACGCACGCGCGTGCCCGCGCCGAGCTCACTGTCCACCCAGATGTACCCGCCGCTCTGCTTGACGATGCCGTACACCATCGAGAGCCCGAGCCCGGTGCCCTGCCCCGGCGCCTTCGTCGTGAAGAACGGCTCGAATGCCCGCGCTTTCGTCTCCGCGTTCATGCCGGTGCCGGTATCGGTGACCGCGAGCAGCACGTAGGGCCCCGCCACGACGACGAACGGCTCGCCCTCCTCCGACCGCGTCAGCTCCACGTTGGCGGTCTCGATGGTGAGCAGCCCGCCGTCGCGCATGGCGTCGCGCGCGTTCACCGCGAGGTTCATCAGCACCTGCTCGAGCTGAGCCGCATCGGCCTTGATCGGCCACAGGTCCTCGGCGAGGTAGGTCCGGAGCTCGATGTCCTCTCCGATCAGACGCGTCAACAACTGCTCGACGTGCTGCACGACCCTGTTGACGTCCAGCAGCGACGGCTGCAGCACCTGCTGCCGGCTGAAGGCCAGCAGCTGCCGCGTGAGCGCGGCCGCCCTGTCGCCCGCCTTCTTGATTTCCTCGGCGTTCCGACGCAGCGGATCGTCGTCGCGCAACTGCCGCAGGAGGATTTCCGTATAGCCGCCGATCGCCTGGACGAGGTTGTTGAAATCGTGCGCGATGCCGCCGGCAAGCCGGCCGATCGCCTCCATCTTCTGCACGCTCTGCAGGCGGATCTGGCTCTGGAGCAGTCCCTCTTCGGTGGACTGCCGGATGATCGCCGTTGCCAGGATGTTGCCGATGGCCTGCAGGAACGTGAGGTGGTCGGTGCTCGGCAGGCCGTCCTTGATGTTGAACACGGCGATGACGCCGAGCGGGTGCCCGATGCCGTCCAGGCGCACGCAGGCCATGGACTCGATGCCGTGCTCACGCAACACCGCCGGCAGGCCGAACTCCGGGTGCGACGGCAGGGCGTCCACCGCGCGCGTGGGCTGCTGGAGGATGAACCGGCCGAACGACCCCTGCCCCGTGCTCAGCGACACGCGGCCGATCACGCCGGGGCGCCACCCCCCGCCCGCGCGCATCAGCAATGCGTCGCCACCCGGTGATCGCTCGAAGAACACCGCGTGGGCGCTCTGCGTGACCTCACGCGCCAGGCGCATGCCGGAATCGAGCAGCTCGCCCACCGGTGTGGACGACAGGGCGCGCGCGCCGAGGTCGGCGACCGTCTGGAGGGCGCGCACGGGGTTCACGATGTCAGGACACCTTGGCGGTAGCGCGCAGGGCTTCGACGCGCTCACGGGCGTCGGCGGCGTAAGGACTCTGGGGGAACTCGTCGATCACGCGCTGGAGCGTCTGCGTGGCCTCGGCGGCACGCCCGGCCTGCTGGTACGCGTCGGCCAGCTGCACCAGCACGGCGTCCACGGGGAGCGGACCGTCGCGCCGTTGCGAGAGTTCCTGCAACGTCTTGATCGCCGGGTCGAACTGCTTCTGCCGAACCTGCATGCTGGCCAGGCCGAGCGACGCCATCCGTCCCAGCAGCGTCGAGGCGCCAGCGTCGCTGCGCACCTGCTCGTACGCCTCGCCCGCCTCCTTCGGCTTGTCGGTCTCGGCATACAGCGACGCGGCGTAGTAGCGCGCGCGAAGCCCGGCATCGGTGTTGCCATACTGCTCGGCCGTCGCGAGCAGCTGCTGCAGCGCGGCGTCGGCGCGGGCTTCCTCGGTCGGGTAGGTGCCTTCAGCCGCAGGGGCTGGCGCGGCACCCGCCGCCGGAGCCGGTGCAATGGGCGCGTTGAGAACCTCGACGGCCTGTGCCAGCTGGGCCTGGGCACGCTCCTCGGCGCGTGCCGTGAACGCGCGGTAACCGAACACGGCGCCGACGAGCAGCAGGAGGGCCACGAGGGCGAGTCCGAGGGTGCGCCCATGCCGGGAGACGAAAGTCGAGGCGGCGACGAGGGCGTCGGCGGCTTCGTTGTGCTTGAGGTATTCGCGTTCGGCTTTGTTCATTGTCTCGTAGGGCCCGCCCGTCGTCCGGGGTCGCGTCGCCTGGCTTGCCAACCCGGCTCGCGCGCCGGTCGGCACGCGTGCGCGAAGGTTGGTGAGCGTGCCCGGAGTCGAACCGGGGACCTGCCGCTTAGGAGGCGGCCGCTCTATCCATCTGAGCTACACGCTCACGCGCCCGCCACTGAAAAACCCCTCGCTCGGGAGCGTCAGGCTACGGGCCATCCGCCATGATGCACTGCTCTGCGGTGCGGGGGCAAGGCGCGCGTCCGCGGTGCTAGTCGTCATACGGCAACACGGTATGCACCGCCGTATCGCCGAGCTTCGCCCTCCCCCCGAGAAACGTCAACTCCACGAGGAACGCACAGCCGACCACCTCGGCGCCCAGGCCCGACACGAGCTCGATGGTCGCCTTGGCCGTGCCACCGGTGGCCAGCAGGTCGTCGACGATGAGCACCCGCTGCCCCGCCGTGATGGCATCGGCATGGATCTCGAGCGCGTCGGTGCCGTACTCGAGGTCGTAGGTCACCCGCACCGTGGCGGCGGGCAGCTTGCCGACCTTTCGTACGGGAACGAAGCCGGCGCCCAGCCTGTGGGCAAGAGCCGCCCCGAAGATGAACCCGCGGCTCTCCATGCCGACGACGAGGGCCAGGGGGGTGTCGAGGTACGGCGCAGCCAGCGCCTCGAGCGACAGGCGCAGGCCCTCGGCATCGCGCAGCAGCGTGGTGATGTCGTAGAAGAGGATGCCCGGCTTCGGGAAGTCGGGAACGTTCCGGATCTTTGTCTTGAGCAAGTCTGCGTTCATGTCTTTCGTAAGGACACCACTACGAATC
>JAEYZV010000642.1 GCA_023427865.1 Acidobacteriota bacterium | reverse complement strand
GTCGTGACGTACATCTCGCGGCCGAGCACGACGGGCGTGCTCTCGAACGATCCGACGATGCCGGTCTGGGCGATCCACGCCGGGCGCAGCCGCGCGACGTTCTCGCGACGAATCTGCGTGAGCGGTGAGTACCGCGTCTGGCCCCAGTCGCCGCCGTAGGTGGGCCATGAGGATGTGCGGGCGCGATGGCCGTCGCGCAGCATCTCGTCGGTGACCGGTTCCACGGCGTCGCCTGAAGGCGCGGCCTGCTCGGCGGCGCTCGTCGCGAAAGCCGTCGCCGCGCCGCTCCCGGGACGCGGTGCGTCGCCGTCGTATGCGGCAAGGGAACCGGCCAGCGCCAGGGTGGCGGCAAGCCACGGTCCCGCGTTGGCGACCCGCCGTTTCAGCTGCGATGTCACGTCTCTTCCACCTCGCGTCAGAAGCGATCGAAACCCAGGGTCAGGCCCACGGCGAACTCGCGCCATGGCGACGGCTCGAAGAACCGATCGCCGATCGAGTTGACGATGGCTGACGAGTTGTAGCGCTCGTCGAAGAGGTTGTCGACGCTCAGGAACGGACGCAGACGCAGGCTGCGCCACCGGCGGTCGAACCCGAACCGGAGGTCCACGACCTGGTAGGCCCAGTTCTCGATGGTGTTCGTGCTGTTCACCGGATACGCATCGACGAACCGGAACTGTGCGGATGTGAAGAGCCCGAACGGCGCATGGTAGCTGCCGCCGATCACCACCTGATGGGGCGGCGCACCGGGCTCGGTCTTGCCCGTGAAGTTCCCCTCGGGCGCGACGAAGCTCCCGTACTGGAAGTCCTGGAACGTATAGGCGACGCGGCCCGTAAGGCGCGGCGTGGGAGTCCACTCGAACAGCACCTCGAGCCCGTTGCGCGTCACATCGCCCGCGTTGCGGAAGTAGGCCTGCTCGTCTGGCCGCTGGAACCGGACGAGCGCCCCGTCGATCGTCGAGAAATAGCTGGCCACCTCGAAGCGCGCCCGCCACGGTGTGATGGCGCCGCGCGCGCCCACCTCGTAACTCCGGAGGTCCTCGGGACCGAGTTCCTCGTTGAAGCCGCCCTCATCGGTCGGCCGGTTCGAGAGCTCCACGGTGGTGGGCGTCTGGTAAGCCGTGGCGACGTTCGAATAGAGGTTGAGCCAGGACGCTGGCGCAAAGGTCACGCCCACCATCGGGCTCACGGCGTCCAGCGTGCGCTCGCCGGACTGATCGCCGTTGCGCAGGAACCGATCGGTCGCCGCGAAGCGGTAGCGATCGTAGCGGGCGCCAGCGGTGACGTTCCAGCGCGCGCCCAGGGTCGCAGTGAGCTGCACGAACGGGCTCACGGAGCGGACCTCCTCGAGCTGCGCGAGCCGCAGCGCGCCCACCTGCGTCAGGCCGCCTCCGGGTGGCACGCCGTCGTTGCCGTACTCGGCGCGCTCGTCGTGCTGCACCGACACGTCGACGCCCGTGGTCCAGGTGATGGGGATCGAACCCGTCGTCGCCGACCCGGCGTAGTCCGATCGGAACCCCATGGCGCGGCGATCCACGGTGACCACGGCGGCCGGGATGGGGTTCCAGACGTCGCGCCACACAGCCCACGCGGTGGCGCGGATCATGTGGCCGTCCCGCAGTTCGTGCTGTAGCGTCAGCCCGGCCTGCGTCTGCGTCGTGGATTCGCCCCACCCTTGCGTGAACGCCTGGGGACGCGCGCTCGTGGGATCGTTCCTGGCGTCGGCGAGGGTGATCGTGCTGGCGCTCTCGCCGAACGGCAGGTCGTACACGTTGAACACACCGCGAATCTCGGTGGTGTGCATCGGTGCCGCGCGCACCACCACGTTGGCCCTGTTCACCGTGGCGTGACTGTGCAGACGGAAGCCGTCGGTCTCCATGCGGCTGCCGTTGACGAGGTAGCTGGCCTTGGGCGTGGTTCCCGCTACTTTGACCTGCTGCTGCCGGTAGCCGTAGCTCCCCCACTGGACGTCTGGCTGGATGAGCAGGCGTGACCTCGGGAACTCGGAGTGCAGCGTGATGACCCCGCCCGCGGAGTTGCCGTAGAGCACCGAACTCGGGCCCCGCAGCACCTCGACCCGTCCGAGCGATCCCATGTCGATGTTGGTCGGTTCGGTCGTGCCATCGGCCATCGTCATCGGCACGCCGTCCTGGAGGATCTGCACGCCGCGCATGCCGAAGCGCGGCATCGGCGCACGGATGGCGAAGCGGACCCCGCCCGAGAGGCTGAAGTTCCGGCGGTTCTCCACGTAGAAGCCGGGCACGCCGGCCAGTGTCTCGGCGGGCGAGGCGCGACGCGTGAACACCTGGATCGCGTCGATTCCAATCACCGACACGGCGTTGGGGACGTGCGCCTGCTCCTGCTCGGTGCGCGTCACGGTGACCGTCTCGGTGAATGCGGCGATCTCGAGCGTGAGGTCGAGCGTGCGCGTCTCCCCGGCCGCCAGCGTGACGAGCGCCTCCTGCGTGCCGAAGCCCGGCAATGCCGCTTGGAGCCGATACTCGCCTGCCGGCAGGGCGGCAAAACGGAAGCGGCCGTCCGCGTCGGTGACCGCGCTGCGCGGCGTGCCGAAGGGCTGTGGCGCGATCGTCACGGTCACGCCCGGGAGGGCGGCGTTGCTCGAATCCACGACGGTCCCGCTGAAGACCGCCTCGGTCGTCTGTGCGTGCAGCCCGGGGACGGAAACGGACGAGAACCCAAGGACGAGAGCCAACGCGACGAGAACATCGACGACAGGAAGAGACTCTCGACCGCGTCCCATGAAACCGATGATAGTCCGCCTGTCGTCGTG
>JAEYZV010000593.1 GCA_023427865.1 Acidobacteriota bacterium | reverse complement strand
CGCGCAAGCTCGCCGACCTGCGCGATGCGGCCATCGTCGGTGGCGCCACGCCCGAATCGGCGTGGTCGACCCTGGTGTACGGCGTCGGCAGCGACGTCAGCCGGGCGGAGACCGAGCACGCGAGCCGCGGCGAGATCGTCTCGCAGATCGAGCAGTTGCGCGACAGCGTCTCGGGCGTGTCCATCGACGAGGAAGCCGCGCTGATGCTGCGCTTCCAGCGGGCCTACGAGGCCAATGCCAGGTTCTTCACCGTGATCGACGAGACGCTGCAGACGCTGTTGTCGCTGAAGCGTTGACGAGGCTCCCATGTTCCGCGTCACAGAGAACACGCTCTACCGCAACTCGCTGCGCGACATCCAGCGCACCGCCGAGGACTTCGCGCGCGCCCAGCAGCAGGTGTCGTCGGGCCGCCGGCTCCAGCGTGCGAGCGACGATCCGGCCGCCGCGGCGACCGGCCTGACCGAACGTGCCGAGATTCGCGCGGCCGACAGGTATCGCGAGGCCAACGACTCGGTCGACGCCCGCCTGCGCGTCGCCGATACCGTGCTCGGCGACATCATCTCCAGCATCACGACCGCCACGACGCGCGGGGCTGCGGGGCGCAGCACCGTGCTCACGCCGGAACAGCGCGAGGCCGTGGCCCTCGAGATCGAGGGCGCCCGGGAGGCGGTGTTCACGGCCATCAACACGAACTATCGCGGCATCTACCTGTTTGCCGGCAGCAGCACGACGTCGGCGCCGTACACGAAAGCGGCCAATACCGTCTCGGCCTACCAGGGCAACGCCAACGTGGTGCAGGTGGACGTCTCGCGCACGTCGGCCGCGGCAGTCACCTTCGACGGCGGGCACGTGTTGCAGGGGAGTGCACCGCAGGACCTGTTCCAGACCCTCGACTCGCTTGCCACCGCCGTGCGCAATGGCGACATGGCCGGCATCGACGCGGGCATCGCCGCGCTCGACGAGGCGTTCGACCGCGTCACCACGGCACAGAGCCGTGTTGGCGCGACGCTCAACGCCCTGCCTGTCGAGAAGGCGCGGCTCGACGAGATGCGGCGGGCGAGCGACACGCGACGCTCGCAGGCCGAAGAGATCAGCCTCGCCGAGGCCATCTCCGAGATGACCCGCGCCCAGCAGGCGCAGCAGGTGGCCATTGCGGCGGCCGCCTCGAGCCAGAAGCGCACGCTCATGGACTACTTGTGATGACCACACCCACCCCAGGCAACGCCACGCGCGTCGACACCGCGTTTGGCGGCTTCGACGTCGTTCCCGACGACATCGTGTCGTTCCCGGCAGGATTGCCCGGCTTCGAGGAATGCCACCGGTTCGTGGTGCTGTCGTCGCGCGAGCTCGAGCCCTTCAAGTGCCTGCAGTCGGTGGACGGCCCGTCGGCATCGTTCCTGGCCGTCGATCCGCGTCGCGTGTTTCCCGAATACCGCTGCGTGCTGTCGGACGTGGACCGCGCGCGACTCGGCGAGCCGGACCCGGCGCAACTCGTGTGGCTGGCGGTGGTGACGGTGCAGGCCGACCAGACGCTCGTGAACCTGCGGGCGCCGGTGGTCGTGAACCCTGCGCGGATGCTGGGCTACCAGCTGATGCCCTCGAACAGCCTGTACCCGTTGCGGTTCGAGCTGACGCAGCTCTACTGAGCGAGGAGGCTGACGTGCTGGTGTTCACGCGGCGCCGCAACGAGGCGATCATCGTGGCCGATGGGATCGAGATTCGTGTGCTGCGGGTCAGCAAGGATGCCGTCCGCCTCGGTGTCACGGCGCCCCCCGACGTCCCCGTGCACCGGCAGGAGGTGTACGACCAGATCCGCGAGGAGAACAAGCGCGCGGCCGCACCCACGGCGCTGCCAGCCGCGCTGGCGCAACTGACCCGGCAACCGGACGGCACATCGTGAGAATCGACGACTGGCGCAACCTGCCGGCCGCTGCCATGCAGCCGGTCTACGACGCGGAACGCACCCGCTGGGCCCATGGTCTGCAGTGGAACCTCGAGCCGTCGCTGCGCATCCTCGAGCACGCACGCGCCGAGGGCTCGCTCCCGGGGCTCGTCGTGCGCGGTCCCGGCCACAGCATCGTCGGCTGGACGTACTTCCTCGTGCAGCAGGGCGTGCTGCAGGTCGGGGCGCTGCAGGCGCGCACGGCGGATGGCGTCCGGCTCCTGCTCGACGCGATCTTCAAGACTCCCGAGGCATCGCTGGCGCACGAAATCCTGTTGTTCGTGTACCCGGACAGCCCCGCCTGCGAGAGTGCGTTGCAGCGTCGCCGCTTCGCCGTGACGCGGTACTGGTACATGCGGCGCATGCTCGACAGGTCGTGCCTGCGCGCCGTCGAGCCCGGGCTGCGCGTCATGCGAGACGCCGATGGTCCCGACGTGGTCCGGCTCTTCGCCCGCGCGTACGCCGGCGTCGCCGGCGCGCGCTGCTTCGCGCCGCACGGCCGGCTCGAGGAATGGGCGCAGTACGTGGGGCAGTTGACGCGCGGCGCGGCACTGGGGCAGTTCGTGCCCGACGCCAGCATGGTGGCACCGGCATCGGCGGGCGGCACGCTGGCTGGCGCGTCGGTCGTCACCGCGCTGGCCCCATCCACGCTGCACCTGGCGCAGATCGCCGTCGATCCGCAGGCCCGCCGGCAGCGTCTCGCCAGCCGGATGCTCGACGCGATGCTCGCGTGGGGTGTCGAGCACGACCGGTCGGTGGCCACGCTCCTGGTCAGCGAGGGCAACGCCGCGGCCCGTGCGCTGTACGTCGCGCGCGACTTCGTGCCGACCGGGTACTTCCTGCACGCCGAGCGCCCGCTCGGCCGCCGGGTGATGGCGCCCACCGCGGCTGCCATTGCGTGACACCCGCCAGGTGGAGCGCGTGCCCCGAACCCGCGTGCGTCGCTGACGCGCACACCGCACCGTCGGTGCTGCCGGACGTTGTCCGGCGGGCGGGCATCACCACAACGCTGGCTGACCGCGGCGTCTCGAGCCCGAGGGGAAGGCCAGATGAGGCAGGCCGCGCCGCGAATTCACGCCGCGGCCTGGAGGTCGCGGAGAGCACGGGGTCGAATCCCGAACCCCGAATCCCGAACCGCGAATCGCCGTCTCGACGATGGTGAGTTGCCGAAGGCCGATGGCCGAACGACGAAGGCCGTCCCGTCACCCGCGCTGGGTGAACAATCCTGCCGATTGCTGCGGTTGCTGGAGGATGCGACGGTAGGCGGCAAGCGTGGCCTCGCCGGCTTCGATGCTCTGCGCGGCCGCACGCCGATCCTGATCGGCGCGCTGGAGCGCCTCGAGGCTCTCGGCATCCAGTTGCATGATGCGGGTCACCAGGTCGGCGACGCGGCGATGGCGATCGGCGACGCCGTCAAACCCGGGCAGGTCACGGGCCTCGTCGAGGTGAGCCGCGATGTGCTGGCGCAACGGGACCAGTTGTGCCTCGAGCGCCAGCAGGGCCGCCAGGTGCTGTTCGCGTTCCGTGCCGAGCGCGGTGAGCTCGGCGGCGCCGGGAGGATGGGGAAGCGCCCGCTGACGTGACGCCACGGAGTCGAGCGCGGCGAGCTGCTGCAGTTCGGCGTCGAGGCCGGTGCGGTAGTCGGCAAGCGCCGTGGCGAGGTCGATGGTCACGCAGCCCTCCGGCTGGCCGCGTCAGGCTGCCGGCGAGGGCTGGGTCGCGATGGCGGCCCATGCGTCCCGCAGCGGCGTCATGAGCCTGATGCTCTCCTCGAGGCCTGCCGTGTCGCGTTGCGCATTGGCCTCGTAGCAGCGGCCGAGGATGTAAGTGTAGAGGCCGTCGAGACGCGCGGCAACCTCGCCGCCGGCCTCGAGGTTCAACATGTGCTGCAGTTCCTGGACGATGGCGACGCCGCGCGAGAGCGCGTGGCGCTTGGCGATCATGTCGCCGGCGCCCATGGCGTCGCGAGCCTGGCCGAGGAAGCCGATGGCGCCGTCGTAGAGCATCACCACGAGTTCCACGGGGGTGCGCGACTGCACCTGCGTCTGCAGGTACGCCTGGGCCCCCTTGTTGTACATCGCGGCGTTCGGGCTCATCGGAGCGGCGTAGGCGAGAACGGTGGACATGTCAGGACTTACCCTTGCGTCAGAAGCCGCCGACCTGCGATCCGAGGGAACCGAGCTGTCCCATCGATGCATTCAGCTGCGCAATAGCCAAATCGGTCGCGATGAACTCCTTCTGCAACGCCTCCTTGCGAATGGCCAGGCGGCGCTCGAGTTCCGAGATGCGGTCACCGATCTTCGAGAGCTGATCGTTCAGGCGCGTCTGAGCGGTGGGGATGAGGCCGCCGCTCGAGGTGTAGCTGCCAATCGCCTCCTTCACCTTGTCGAACGCGCCGTCGAAGCCGGTGCCGCCCTGGAAGAGGGCGACCACCGCATTCCGGTCGGTCGACAGCGCCTTCTGCAGGTCGGCCGCGCGGAACTCCAGCTGTCCGGTCCGGTTGAACGTGAGGCCGGCCTGAGCGAGCGACGTGAAGGTGTCCCCGGTTGCGACCTCGGCGCCGACCACGCGGCTGAGGGTGTTGCGCAGCTGCCGCACCAGGGGGTCGCCGCCGATGTTGTCGCGTTCCTTGTCGGCGTACGCCGTGGTCTGCTGCTCGAGGAATGCGGCGAGATCGTTGTAGGCGCTCGTGAACTTCTTGACGAGTTCCTCGACCGACGAGAGGTCGGCGGTGATCGTGACCGTGACCGGGGTGGCCGACTCCTGCTGCAGCGTGAGGGTCGTTCCGGGAATCGCACCCTCGATCGTGTTCGAGCTGCTGTTGATCGGGACGTTGTTGATCGTGAATGCGGCGTCCTGGGCTTCCTGGGCATTGGTGCCAGGAAAGCTCACGCCGGCGCCGCCGCTCAGGCCGTTGGTCACCGTGAAGGATTCGGTGGCGCCGGTGTTCCTGCCGGTCAGCACCAGCTGGTACGCGCTGCCCGATCGCACGACGGAGGCCGTCACGCCGATGTCGGCCGTCTCGTTGATGGCCGTGGCGAGGCCCTGCAGGGTGACGTCGCCGGTGATGCCGACCGAGACGCCGCCGATGGTGAGCGAGCCGCCCGACGCCACGATCGTGGTGTCGCTGGCGGGCGTGGTGCCGTTGGTCACGGTCACCTGCGCCTTGGCCAGGGCGCCGACGACGAGCGAGTAGCTGCCGGTGGCCGAACCGTTGCCCGCCGAGGCCTTGGCGACGTTCTCGTTGGACACCGACGCCGTGGTGGCGGTGAACGCCGTGGCCGAGGCCAGGTCGCGCGCGGCCGATTCGACGGCGCCGAGGCGCGTGGCGAGCGTGCCGAACGCCGTGCGCTGCTTCTCGAGCTCTGCCTGCTGTGTCTCGAGCTGCCGGACCGGCTGGCGCTCCTGAGCCGACAGGGCTTCCAGGATCTGGTTGAAGTCGATGTTGTTGAAGCCGCTGAACGTGATTGGCGAACCCATGGCACACGCCTCCGGTCTCCCGAGCGGGGAGACCTGTCTCCACAATCGGCAGTGTAGCGGGAAGCTGTAACGGGATCGGGTGCGGAAGGGGTGGAAAAAGCGCGCCGACCAGGCCCGGAGGTGCCCGACCGGCGCGAAGGTGCCCGGCGATTAGCCGCGCAGGAGCGAGAGGACCGCAGACGTCTGGCCGTTGGCCTGCGCCAGGGCCGCGATGCCCGACTGATTGAGGATCGAGAACCGGGTCAGGTTGGCCGACTCCTCGGCCACGTTGGCGTCGCGGATGCGCGACTCGGCGGCCTTGTTGTTCACGATCTGGCTCTGCGCGAGGCTGATCGCGTAGCTGAGGCGGTTCTGCAGCGTACCGACCTGGCCCTGCACGCTGCCGAGCGTCGTCACCGCGTTGGCCACCGCGGCCACCGCGGTCTCGGCGCCCGCCTGCGTGGTGAGGTTGCTGGCGTTGATCGCGAGCGTCGTCGTGGTGACGCCGCCGATCTGGCCGCCCACCTTGCCGTCGGTGCTGTTGTTGCTCACGAAGACCGAGAAGCCCTGATCCGACGAGAGGCCGGCGACGCTGGTTTCACGGTTGATCTCGCTGAGCACGTCCTGGAACTCGTCGTTCAGGGTCGTGCGCGAGGTGCTGCTGGTCTGGCCCGAGGCGGCCTGAGTCGCCAGCGTGGAGAGGCGGTCGAGCAGCTTCGACACGTTGTCGAGCGCGCCGTCCTTGATCTGCAGGTCCGACAGGCCGTCGTTGGCGTTGCGGACGCCCTGGTTGAGCACTGCCACCGTCGAGCGGTAGCCGTTGGCGACCGCGAGACCTGCCGCGTCGTCACCCGAGTTGTTGATGCGGAAGCCGCTGGAGACGCGCGTCAACGCGTTGCGCAGACCGATGTTGGTCGCGTACAGGTTGGCCTGGGCGTTGTTGGCAGCGACGTTGGTGACGACCGAGAAACTAGCCATGATGATCCTCCTTGACCAAGCGGAGCCGGCATCCTTGCGGGCTCGTCGGCCCCTCCGTGGGGCCGTATGTCGGGGAGGTAATCGGGCGGGCGGTCGAGGGCTTTAACCAGGTGTCAGGTACCAGGTATCAGGTGTCAGGAGGCGCGGCGAAGACCGTCGGAACTCGTGGCGGGCCGGTCGATGGCCCGCCACGCCGGTGGAGGGAGCGTCGCCGTCGGTGGCGACTAGCCGCGGAGCAACGAGAGGACGGCGTTGGTCGACTGGTTGGCCTGCGCGAGGGCGGCGATGCCCGACTGGTTGAGGATTGAGTAGCGCGTGAGGTTGGCCGACTCCTCGGCGACGTTGGCGTCGCGGATGCGGCTCTCGGCGGCCTTGGTGTTCACGATCTGGCTCTGCGCGAGGCTGATCGCGTAGCTGAGGCGGTTCTGCAGCTGGCCCACCTGCCCCTGGACGACGCCCAGGTTCGTGATGGCCGAGGACACGGTGGAGACGGCGGTCTGCGCGCCTGCCTGGTTCGAGATGTCGAGGCCCACCAGGCCCAGCGACGTGATGTCGACGTCGTTGATCGTGCCCGCCACCACGCCGTCGGTCCCGTTGCTGCTCACGAACACCGAGAATCCCTGGTTGGCGGTCGCCACGTTCAGGTTCGCGACGTTGGACTCGCGGGTGATCTCGTTCATCACGTCCTGGAACTCCGCGTTCAGGGTCGTGCGCGAGGTGGGCGAGGTCTGGCCCGACGCGGACTGCGTGGCCAGCACCGCGAGCCGGTCGAGCAGCTTCGACATGTTGTCGAGCGCGCCGTCCTTGATCTGCAGGTCCGACAAGCCGTCGTTGGCGTTGCGGACGCCCTGCTGCAGCACGGCCACGTCGGATCGGTACCGGTTGGCTACCGCCAGGCCCGCCGCATCGTCGCCCGAATAGTTGATGCGATAGCCGCTCGAGACGCGGGTGAGGGCCTGCCGAAGCCCGAGATTCGTCTGGTAGAGGTTGGCCTGGGCATTGACCGAGGCCACGTTTGTCACGACTGAGAACGACGCCATTGCAGTTGCTCCTCCGGGATTCGAGCCAATGGGCTCACAAGGGGAATCGGCGCACGTGTGCGGGTCTTTAGTGCGGGGGCCGCACACAGCCCGCACACCGCCGCGCACGCGCCGAACGTGTGCGCCGCTCGGCAATCCAACATCCGTGCCCGACCGGTCGGACGCCATCCGATGCTGGCCCCGCCTTTGCTCTATGAAGGGGACAGGGAGACCCTGATGCTCGAACTTCGCGTGGATTCTTCGCTCATCCCCGGCGTGAATGCGCCGATTACCGTCGATGCGCTGCTTTCTGCCATCGAACCGGTGCTCGGGGGAACGGGGCGCATAGTGACGACCCTCCGCATCAATGGTGTCGAGGAACCGGCATTCCGTGAGGCGGACGTGCTCACCCGCGAGCTCGCGGCGGTCGATGCCGTCGACGTCGACACGACACCGGTGGCGACGATGGCCGGTACGGCGCTCGACGACGCGCTGCGGTTCCTGCCGGACCTGACCGCAGGCGCGCGCACGGTAGCCGCCGATCTGCGAACCGCGCGGACCGATGCCGGGCAGGCCGCGGTCGGCGAACTCGCCGACGGGCTCGCGCTGCTCGTGGCGCTCGTGCACACCGCCGATGTCTGGGCGCGGCAGGCGGGCTTGGCGGAGCTGGACTGGTTGGGAGAGGATGTGGCCGCGATCGAACGCGCCGCCGGCCGGATCGAGGATGCTTCGGCAGCGGGCGACTGGACCGCCGCGGCCGCCGCGCTCGAGGTCGACCTTGCGGGCGCGCTCGACGCCTGGCGCGATCGCCTCACCGACGGGCGCGCCCGCCTCGACGCGATCCAGTTGGTGCCAACCGCCTGAGTCGGCGGCGCTAGCCGATGTCCACCGGTCCCCGGCCGCAGAGCGGCCCTCCGTTCGTGCCCCTGGCCCGCCCCGACATGGGCGAGGCGGAACTGTCGGCACTCGCCGACGTGGTGGCCTCGGGCTGGCTGACGACCGGGCCGCGCGTCAAGGCCTTCGAGGCGGCGTTCGCGCAGCACGTCGGCGCGGCAGAGGCGGTGGCGCTCAACTCGTGCACGGCCGGCCTGCACCTCTCGCTGCTCGCCTGCGGGGTCGGCGCCGGCGACGAGGTGCTCACCACGCCCTTGACGTTCTGCGCCACGGCCAACACCGTGCTGCACGCCGGTGCGACGCCGGTGTTCGTCGACGTGGTGCGCGCCACGGCCACCATGGACGTCGATGCCACCGCAGCGGCGATCACGCCGCGCACGCGGGTGCTCACGCCGGTGCACTACGGTGGACGGCCGGCCGACCCGCTCGCCTTCCGTGCGCTGGCCGACGCACACGGCCTGCAGGTCATCGAGGACGCCGCTCATTGCGTGGACGGCAGCGTCGACGGCCGACGCATCGGGACGATCGCCGACTTCACCGCCTTCAGCTTCTACTCGACGAAGAACCTCGCGACGGGTGAGGGCGGCATGGTGACGCTGGGGTCGGCCGACCGCGCCGACTGGATGCGCGTGGCCGCGCTGCACGGCTTGTCGCGGCACGCATGGGCGCGGTACGCGCCCGGATCGACGGCGCAGTACGACGTGGTGATGCCGGGCTTCAAGTACAACATGATGGACCTGCAGGCAGCGCTCGGGCTAGCGCAACTGGCCCGGCTCGGCCAGATGCAGGCGCGGCGCGCGCGTCTCTGGGACCGCTACGATGCCGGGCTCGCGCACCTGCCACTGGTTCGTCCGGCCGCCGTCCCCGAGGGCTGGACGCACGCGCGGCATCTCTATGCCGTGATCGTCGATCCCGCCCTGTGCGGCTGGACGCGGGACGGACTGCAGGCCGCGCTCGGGCGTGAAGGCATCGGCACCAGCGTGCATTTCCGCGCCCTCCACCTGCACCCGTACTACGCCGAGCGGTTCTCGCTGGCGCGCGGCATGTTCCCCAACGCCGAGTACCACAGCGACAACTCGCTGTCCCTCCCGTTCTGGAGCGGGATGCCGTTCGACGATGTCGACCGTGTCGTCGAGACGCTCGACCGCCTCATGAGCGCGGGCGCATGAGCGGCGCGGGGGGCCGGGTGTTCGCGCTCTTCCGCGTCGCGGCTGGACCCAGGCTCGGGCACGGGCACCTGCGTCGTGCCGAGGCGCTGGCTGCCGCGCTGGGGCGCCCGGCCTGCGTGAGTGTTCGTGGCAGGGGCGCGCCGACCACACTCGCGACGATTCCGCCGCGTCCGCCAGCCGGCGCGATCGACGCCTCCCGTCCGGCGGTGCTCGTGCTCGACGACCCGAGTGCCACGGCCAGCCTTGCGTGGTGCCGTGCGGCGCGCGAGCGCGGCATTCCTGTCGTCAGCCTGCACGACCTCGGTCTCGGCCAAATCCCATCCACGCTGGCCATCGACGGCAGCGTGACGAGTCCGCAACGCGGTTGGCCCTCATCGTCGGTGCTGCGTGGGCTGGCGCACGCGATGATCCGGCCGCCGCGCCGGAGTCGCCGCAACGGGACGGTGCGACGGGTGCTGATCTCGCTCGGCGGAGGTCCGCGGTGCACCCTGATCGGCGCGCTGGCGCGTGAGATCGGCCGTCGCTGGCCCGGGCTCGACATCGTCGTGCCGTCGGCGGTCGCATCGGCGCGTGAACGACTGGCGGGTCCCGCCGATCGATTCGGACGCGCTGGCGATCGATGCGTGGGCCATGGTCAGGGGTTCGTGGCCGGCGACGCATCCCCGGACGGTCGCGACGGGAGGCGTGGCGGCGTTCGTGTGGTCGCCGCTCCGCTCGGGTTGGCCGACGTGCTGGCGGGCGTGGACGTGGCGATCCTTGGCGGTGGCGTGTCGCTTTACGAGGCCGTCGCTGCAGGCGTGCCGTCGATCGGCGTCGCAGTCGTGCCGGCGCAACGCGCGACGATCGCCGGCTTTGCGGCACGCGACCTCGTGTGCGACGGGGGAGTCGTCGAGCGCCGCTCGTCGCATGCGGTTGCACGGCGCGTGGCCGATCGGCTGGCCCGAATCATCGAGGACCCGGCATGGCGTCGGCGTGTGCGTCGGGAAGGGCCCCGTGCCGTGGACGGGCGTGGGGTGACTCGCGTGGCACGGGCCCTCGTCGCCGTGGCCGAGGGGCGCCATGCGTGAGCCCACGGCCGTCGTGTTCGACCTCGACGACACGTTGTACGGCGAGCGCCGCTTCGCGCTGAGCGGCTACGCGGCGGTCGCGGCGCACCTGTCGGCGGCACATGGCATCGACGCGGCCCGAACGTTCCGCTTCCTCGTCGGGCGATTCCGCGCCGGCGCGCGCGCGGACCTGCTGCAGGCGCTCTGCGCGCGGCACGCGCTGCCGTCCACGGACGTGGCTCGGCTGGTCGACGTCATCAGGACGCATCCGCCTCGATTGCGCTTGCCGCGTGCGGCGGGCGCGGTGCTCGCGCACCTGCGGAGCCGCGGACACCGCCTCGGCGTGCTGACGAACGGGCTGCCGGGCACGCAGCGCGGGAAGATCGCCGCGCTCGGCCTCCGCGACGCCGTCGATGTGATCGTGTACGCACAGGAGTGCGCTCCGAACGGCAAACCCGCCCTCGAGTGCTTCGAGACCGTGCTGGAGCGGCTCGAGGTCGGGCCCTCGGACGCCGTGTTCGTCGGCGACCACCCGGAGAAGGACATCGCCGGTGCGGCCGCCGCCGGCCTTCGCACGATCTGGATGTCGCAGTACTGCCTGCATGCCGCAGCCGACACCGCCGATGCGGTGGCGCACCGCCTCGGCGACGTGCCGGCGATTGCGGAGCGCCTCTTGGAGGAACGACATGTCGCACCCTGCTGAGATCGCCCGACAGTCGATCGCCCCCGGCGCGCCGATGCGCGTGATCGCGGAGATCGGCCTCAACCACGACGGCGATCCCGGCCTGGCGCACCGGCTCGTCGATGCGTGTGCCGACGCGGGCGTGTGGGCCATCAAGCTGCAGGCCTTCGATGCGGGCGAGCTCCTCGTCGCGGACGCGCCCGCGCCGGCGCACGTGCAGGCCGCGTCGCTGCGCGAGTTCTTCGGCCGGTTCGAACTGCCGGCGGCGGCGTACGCCGACATCGTGAGCCACGCCCGCGATCGCGGACTCGCGGTCGTCGTGACGGCCTTCGACGATCGGTCAGTCGCCGTGTTCGATCGCTTGGGCGTCGACGCCTTCAAGATCGCCAGCGGCGATCTCACGCATGTCGGCCTCGTGGAACGGGTCTCGCGCACGGGGCGCCCCGTCATCCTCTCCACCGGCATGAGTACCGCGAGTGAGGTGTCCAACGCCGTGGACTGGGCGGTCGGGGCCGGCGCACGGACGCTGGCGCTCCTGCACTGTGTCTCGGCGTACCCGACACCCGACGACCAGCAGAACCTGCGCGCGGTGACCACGCTGGCGCATCGTCACCGAGTGCCGGTGGGGCTGTCCGATCACGGCATGGGCGCGGATGCCGCGTTGCTCGCGTTCGCATTGGGCGCCACCTTGTACGAGCGGCACGTCCACCTGCCGGGTACCAACGCGATCGATGCGCCGGTGTCGTCGACGCCGGAGGACCTGGCCGATCTCGTGCGACGCCTGGCGCGTGCACACCAGGCGATGGGGAATGGGCGACGCGAACCGCAGGAGGCCGAACGCCCGAACATCGTGCCGAGCCGGCGCGGGCTCTACGCGCGGCGCGTGCTGCTGCCGGGAGAGTCCCTCACGGCCGGCGATATCGCCGCCCTGCGGCCTGCGACCAGTCTCGGCGCCGAGTACGCGCGGGCCCTCGTCGGCTGCGCGGCCGTACGCGACATCCCCGCGGGCGCGCCGTTCACGCCCGGCGACCTGGTCAAACGCGGTGGGGAAGGCGTCGATGGCGACGCGGCCTGACGTCCTGGTCACCGCGGCGTCCCGGCGTGTCGCGCTCGTGCAGGCGCTGCAGCGGGCACTCGCGCGGCTCACGCCGACGGGCCGCGTGATCGCCACCGACATCGATCCGTTCTCGCCAGCCGTGCACGTGGCCGACATCGCCCACGAAGTGCCGCGCAGCGACGATGCCTCGTACGTCGACGCGCTCCTCGACGTGTGCGAGGCACACGGCGTCGGCGTGCTGGTCCCCACCATCGACGACGAACTCGAGATCATCGCAGCGGCGGCCGGCAGGTTCGCGCGTGCCGGCGTGGTCGTGACGGCGCCGGACGTCCGGACGGCACGCATCTGTCGGGACAAGCAGTTGACGGCGGCGCACCTGCAGGCACACGGCATTCGTGCGGCGGCCACCTGGACGCCGGACCAGGTGCGGACGCGGCAGCCGCCGCTGCCCCTGTTCATCAAGCCGCGTCGCGGGCGCGGCAGTGTCGGGGCGCACCCGGTGCAGACCCCCGAGCAGTTGCGGTTCTTCCTCGACTACGTGCCGGACCCGGTCGTGCAGGAGTACCTTGCGGGCCCCGAGTTCACGATCGACATGTTCTGCGACCTGCAGGGCCGACCGATCTCCGCGGTGCCGCGGGAGCGGCTCGTGATCCGATCGGGGGTGACCGACCGCGGGCGCACCGTGCGCGACGACACGCTCGTCGATCTCGCGGTGCGGTGCGCGCGGGTGCTCGAGTTCAGGGGCGCCGTCAACGTGCAGTGCCGCGTGGTGGACGGCACACCGGTCGTGTTCGAGATCAACCCGCGCTTCAGCGGCGGCATCCAGTTGACGATTGCCGCCGGTGCCGACTTCGCCGAGTGGACCATCCGTGCGGCCCGCGGCGAGCCGCTGCGGCCACGCATGGGCGAGTTCACCGCCGGTTTGCGCATGAGCAGCCACGAGGCGTCGCTGTTCCTGACCGATGACGACGCGCGCGTGCTCGCGCCGCGCGAGGTGCTGTCGCGCGAGGGCGCATGACCGACGGGACGGCGCTGATCGTGTTGCAGGCACGCATGGGTTCGCGCCGCCTGCCGGGGAAGGCGCTCGCACCGCTCGCAGGCGCGCCGCTCGTGGAGTACTGCTTCGTACGCCTGCAGGCCGCCGGGGTCGGCGCCGTCGTGCTCGCGACCACCACGGAAGCCGACGACGCGGTGCTGCTCGACGCCGGCGCGGCGCTGGGCGCCACGACGTGGGCCGGCCCGGGAGACGACGTGCTCCGTCGCTATGCCGATGTGGTCGGCGCCCACCCGCACGCGCGATACATCATCCGCGCCACGGCCGACAATCCCTTCGTGGACATCGACGCGCCCGGTCGCGTGCTCAAGATCCTCAGGAAGGGTGCCGATTACGCGGTGGAGGAGGCCCTGCCCCTCGGCGCCGCGGTCGAGGGCGTGCGTCGCGACGTGCTGCTGCAGGCGCAGCAGGAGGCCGCCACGCCGTACGACCGCGAGCACGTGACCCCGTGGGTCCGGCGCGCCGACGGGATCGTTCGCGCGCTGCCGATGGCGCCCGACCAGGTGCGAGCCCCAGACGTGCGACTGACCGTGGACACGCCAGACGATCTCGTGTACGCCGAGCAGCTTGCGAGCGCCCTGCGCGCCGGTGGCGCCGATCCGCGTCTGGCACCGCTGCGCGACGTGATCGCGCAGGCCAGGCGGCTGCGGGAGATCGCATGATCCGCGTCACGCGCCTCGACGGCACCGGCGTGCTCGTCAACGTCGATCAGATCACCTGGATCGAGTTCAACCCCGACACCGTCATCAGCCTGGCCAACGGCGAGAAGTTGCTCGTCCGCGACGCCCCCGACGACATCGTGAGTCGCGTCCAGCAGTACAAGCGGAGCCTGTTCGCCCCGCCGCTGCGCGACCGACGCGCGGAGGTCACGGCGCTCCGCGCCGTGGAGTAGGCCGTGGCCGCGCGCAAGGGCCGTGCGTACGACACGCTGTCGCTGATCGGCCTGCCGCTCGCGCTCGCCGCGATCGTGGGCGGGCACGTGCTCGAGGATGGCAGCATCGGCTCCCTGTTCCAGGGGGCCGCGGCGCTCATCGTTTTCGGCGGCACGATGGGCGCCGTGCTGCTCAGCCATCCGCTGCGCGACGTGCAGGAAGCGGGGCGCAGCCTTCGTCACGTGTTCGTGGACGACATGCAGCCGGCCAGCCAGGTGCTCGACGCGATCGGCCGCCTCGCCGTCAAGGCGCGCAAGGACGGCATCCTCTCGCTCGAGGACGAGATCGACGGCCTTGCCGACCCGTTCCTGCGCCGTGGGCTGCGCCTCGCCGTGGACGGGACCAACCCGACGACGCTGCGGGGCATGCTCGAGGCCGAGAACGACGGGCGCGAGGAGTTCGAGCAGGCGCCGGCACGCGTGTACGAAGCCGCCGGCGGCTATGCTCCGACGGTCGGCATTCTCGGCGCGGTGCTCGGGCTGATCCACGTCATGGAGAACCTCAGCGATCCGAGCCGCCTCGGCGCAGGCATCGCCGTCGCCTTCGTGGCCACCGTCTACGGCGTGGGATCGGCCAACCTCCTGCTGTTGCCGATTGCCGCCAAGCTGCGCGCTCGCGCCGGGCGCCGGGCACGCCGGCGCGAGGTCATCCTCGAGGGCGTGCTGGCCATCCAGGAGGGGCAGAACCCCCGCCTGATCGACCAGAAGCTGCGCGGCCTGCTCTCGGCCGACGAACCCGTGGGGACCACCGCCGTGCGCCGGAGGGCCGCGTGAGCGACCGCCGTCGGCGCCGCCGACGACAGGACACCGCGCACTCCAGTCACGAACGCTGGCTGGTCTCCTACGCCGACTTCATCACGCTGCTGTTTGCGTTCTTCACCACGATGTACGCGATCTCCACCGTTGACGCGCAGAAGCTGTCGAGCATGGTGGACTCGATGCAGGCCGCGTTCGACTCCAGCCAGGATCGGCCGTCGGCCAGCGCCCCCGGCGCCGCCCCTGCGGCAACGGCCAGCCCGGCGGCGCGTACGACGGGCAGTCGAGAACGCGCCCTCGCCCTTCGGCTCCGCGAGCGCCTCAGCGGGAGCGCCGTGGACATCGAGACCGACAGCCGCGGCATCGTGGTCTCGATCCGCGAAGCGGGCAGCTTTGCGACCGGCAGCGCCGACCTGTCGACAGTCGCCAAGGACGTCCTCACGCAGTTGGCCGCGACGCTCGCCGACGAACCGTCGCTGAAGCTCCGTGTGGAGGGCCACACCGACGACGTGCCGATTCAGACGGGGCGCTTCTCGTCCAACTGGGAGTTGTCGACGGCGCGCGCCACGTCGGTCGTGACGTTCCTTGTCAGCGAGATCGGCATGGCGCCGCCGCGGCTGTCGGCTGCCGGCTACGGTGAGTTCCACCCTCGTGTGCCGAACGCCTCGGGCGAGAGTCGCGCGCGCAATCGCCGCGTCGACATCGTCATCCTCAACGAGGCGACGGCGGCCGAGGAGCCGCCGCTGCGCGCCGGTCCGCCTCCCACGCGCACGCCAGCCCCCGGATTGACCGGGGAGTAGGGCAGCGAGCCTCCCGGCCTTCGGCCTGCGACCCTCGTGACCTGCAGCCTGACGCCTGCCAGTCTGCCTCGGGCCCGTGACATGCAGGTTCCACCCCGGTCCTTCGATATGATCGCGCTGCCTGCATGCGCATCGCGCTCCTCCAGCTCAACCCGACAGTCGGCGCACTCGCGGCAAACGCCGCGCGCATCGAAGCAGCGGTCCGTGCCGTCCGCGGCAAGGTCGACATCTGTGTCACGCCGGAGATGGCGCTCACGGGGTACCCGCCGCGCGATCTCCTGTTGATGCCCGGCTTCATCGCCGAAGGGCAGGCCGTGGTCGCGCGACTCGCCGCCGCGCTGCACGACTGTCCGGACGTGCTCGTCGGTCTGCCGCTGCCGTCCGGTGCAGGGGCCGGCCGCCCGCTCGTCAACGCGGCGTTGCACCTGCGCGAGGGAGAGACAGGGCAGGTGTTCACGAAGACGCTCCTGCCGACCTACGACGTCTTCGACGAGGACCGGTACTTCGAGCCCGGTCGCGCGGTCGGGGCGCTGAGCGTCGGCGCCGAGCGGGCGGCAGTGAGCATCTGCGAGGACGTCTGGAACGATCCCGACATGTGGACCACGCGACGCTATGGCGGCGATCCCGTGGCGGCGCTGCGTGAGCTCGGTGCACCCGTGCTGCTCAACATGTCGGCCTCGCCCTATGCGCAGGGGAAGCTCGATCAGCGCACGCGGCTGTTGTCGCACCTGGCGCGCAAGTACGGCGTGTGGGCGCTGTACGCAAACCAGGTCGGCGCCAACGACGACCTCGTGTTCGACGGCCGCAGCCTGGCGTTCGCGCCCGACGGCACCTGTGTCGCGCGGGGAGCAGCCTTTGCCGAGGACGCCATCATCGTCGACACGGCGGCACCGGTGAAGGCGGCGGCCGAGGGTGACGTGGCGCCCGAGGCGGAGGTCTTCGCCGCGCTGGTGCTTGGCGTACGCGACTATGCCCGCAAGTGTGGCTTCTCCCGTGCGCTGCTGGGCCTTTCTGGGGGAGTGGACTCGGCGCTGACGGCGGTCATCGCGGCAGAGGCGCTCGGTCCCGACAACGTCACGGGCGTGCTGATGCCCTCGCCATACTCCAGCGAGGGGAGCCTCACCGATGCCGAGGAACTCGCGAGTGCACTGCGGATACGCACGGTCACGCTGCCGATCGCCAGGGTGATGCGGGCGTACGACGACGTGCTGGCGGAGCCGTTCGCCGGCGACGCGGCCGACGTCACGGAGGAGAACCTGCAGGCGCGCATCCGTGGCGCGTTGCTGATGGCCCTCTCGAACAAGACCGGCGCGTTGCTGCTGACCACGGGGAACAAGTCGGAGCTGGCGACGGGCTACTGCACGTTGTACGGGGACATGAACGGTGCGCTGGCCGTGATTGCGGACGTGTACAAGACGCTCGTGTACCGCATCTCGCGCTGGGTGAACCGGTCGGGCGTCGTGATCCCGGAGAGCACGATCACCAAGGCCCCCTCGGCGGAGCTGCGGCCGAACCAGACCGATCAGGACAGCCTGCCGCCGTACGAGGACCTCGACGCGCTGCTCGCGCATCACATCGAGGGATACGCGGACGCCCGTGAGCTCGAGGCGGCCGGATTCGAGCCGGCCGTGGTGCGCAAGGTCCTGCACCTCGTACGCATCTCCGAGTTCAAGCGCAAGCAGGCAGCGCCCGTGCTCAAGGTCACCTCCCGCGCCTTCGGCACCGGCTGGCGAATGCCCATCGCGCAGCGGCCATGGAGCGACGGGCGTTGAGCCTCGGCTACAGCACGGGTCGGGCCATCCTGCGGGACGCCCGCCACTGCCGCACCGGGCGCAGCAGCGCGTTCCCGCCACACGTCGAACTCTCCGCACGGCTGCGGGACGCGTCGGCCCTCGAAGGCACACCGGCCGGCAGTTGAAGCCGGCCACGCCTCGGCCGATTTGCTTGCCGGAGGGGGCCCGTGAGGCGACCCTTCCGTTACCGGAGCCTTCATGCACGGCTGTCCCGACGCGCCCTCGTTGTTCTCACTCGTCTGTCCGCCCTCGTCGCCGCCCGCCGTCGCCGCCGCCACCGATCCGGCGGGGGCGCTCGGTTCGGTCCACGGG
>JAEYZV010000570.1 GCA_023427865.1 Acidobacteriota bacterium | reverse complement strand
CAGCCGCACCGTGCGCTCGCCGAGCGCGCCGTTGCCCGGCAGGCGCGCCGACAGGAAGAGCACGGCCACGGCGTGCGGCGCGCGCGCGCGCAGCCGGTCGGCCAGCGAGGGCCCCTCACCCGTGGCCAGCCCTTCGTCGATGATGGCCACGTGCGGCCACGGGCCGTCACCGAGCAGCGCCATGGCGTCCTCGCTGCTGCGCGCCACCTGCACCACCAGGCCGGCATCCATGAGTATCTGCTCGAGCATCACGCGCGAGGCATGGCTGTCGTCCACGACGAGCACGCGCATCCCGCCGAGCGCGCCGGCCTCGCCGGCCGACGACTCGGCGCCGGCTCGCGCGCACGGCACCGTGAACCAGAACAGCGTGCCGACGCCGGGCGCGCTCTCGACGCCGATGTTGCCGCCGAGCAACTCGATCGTCCGCCGCGAGATCGCGAGTCCGAGGCCGGTCCCGCCGAAGCGACGCGTCGTCGAGGCATCGGCCTGCGTGAACGCCTCGAAGAGCCTCGCCTGTGCGTCGGGGGCGATGCCGATCCCCGTATCGGCGACCTCGAACCGGAGCACCACCCGTGCGTCGCTGGCGTGCTGCGTCGAGACGCGGATCGCGACGTCGCCCTTCTCGGTGAACTTGATGGCGTTGCCGACCAGGTTGAGCAGTACCTGGCGCATCCGACCGGGGTCGCCCACCAGGTTGTGCGGTACGTCGGGCCCGACCCGGCAGGTCAGTTCCAGCCCCTTCGCCCGGGCACGCTCCCCCATCAGCCTCGCCACGTCGTCGGCCAGGCTCTCGGGGTCCATGGCGATGTGCTCCAACTCGAGCTTGCCGGACTCCACTTTCGAGAAGTCGAGAATGTCGTTGATGACGTTCAAGAGGACATCGCCCGACGATCGGACCGTCTCGACGAACGCGCGCTGCTCGGACGTGAGCGGCGTCTCGAGCAACAGGTCCGTGATGCCGATGACGGCATTCATCGGCGTCCGGATCTCGTGGCTCATCGACGCGAGGAACTCGGACTTGGCGCGTGTGGCGGCCAGCGCCTGCGCGTGGGCCATCTCGAGGGCTTCCTCGGCGGCCTTGTACTCCGAGATGTCGACCATCACGCCGATGCGCTCGCGCGCCTCGCCGTCCTCCACGATCACCGAGACGATGTCGCGCAGCCAGACGAGCCGTCCATCCTGCGCAAACACCCGGTACTCCATGGTGTGGTCGCGGCGCTCGGCGGTCGCGCGGCCGCCGTATCGCGACACCCAGTCGCGATCATCGGGGTGGAGCACCCCGGCGACGAAGCCCGGCTCCTCGAGCCAGTGCGAGATGGGATACCCGAGCAGCTGCTCGGCCTCCTGGCTGACGAACGTGTAGCGCCCGGTCACCTCGTCGCGCCGCCAGACGATGGCCTTGACCGAATGCAGCAGTTGCTGCAGCTGCCGCTCGGTCGCGCGCAGTGCGTCCTCGGCCTCCTCGCGGCGCCGTGCCGCCAGGGCCTCCGACTGCGCCTGGTGCTCGACGAGCCGGTGCATGCGTCGGAAGCTGGCGATGGCCAGACCGCCGACGAGCAGCGCCAGGGTCGCGCCGGCGGCCGGGACGGACGCGGCACGTGCCGTCGCCGCCCACAAGACGAGCGCAACGACGATCCAGATGATGTTGTGCCAGCGCAGCCTCGTCACACGGGTCCCCGGCGGTCAGGACTCCTCCGCCGCTCACGGAATCGGCCCGCGGCGCGCGAACGTGAAGGCGCGCTCGAAGAGCGCCGTACCTTTGTCACTTGGGGTGGGTGAGGGGATTCGAACCCCCAACATCCGGAGCCACAGTCCGGCGCTCTGCCCTTGAGCTACACCCACCGTATGGAAGGCGTCGCGTGACCGGAGTCACGCGAACACCGAAGCATAGCATGTCCGTCGGGTTTGCCGGACCACGTCGAGGCGACGCCGAGGCGGGCGCCGCACTCGGAGAGCGGGCCCTACCGGCCCGGGATGAGCGCGCGCTTGAGCGTCTCCTTGATGTCGACGCCGAACTCGGGCTTGTCCACCGTGCCGCGAATGCGGATGGGAAACTCCGTGTAGCCGTCGCGCCTGAACAGGCCGTCGAACGGGCGAAGCAGGATGGCCTTCTTCCCGCCGACCATGCGCGACACGCCCGCGTCGAGGCGGACACGACCGTCGAAGTGCAGCCCCTTGCCCTTCACCGTGTAGCTGCCCGCGAGGTCCACTCGTGCGCCATCGACGCGGAACCGGAGCGTCGGGAACCGGATGACCCCGTCGGCCATCTTGAAGCGTCCGCTGAAACCGGACACGACGCGCGCGACGGTCTTGTCGCCGACCCGTCCCTGCGCCCTGCGACTGAGCTCGTCGAGCTTTGCCTGCACCGCGCGGCTGCTGAACATCGTGCGGCCAAGGGTGAACCGGCCCTCGAGCGTCATCTTCTCCACGACCGGCACCGGGCCGGGCGGAATCAGCAGGCCCGCGTCCAGGTCGATGCGCCCCGTCATCACGGCCGGGCCGTCCACGGCGAGCGCAAGCACCTCCTCCAGGCGTCCGCCCGCGATCTTCATCGCGAGATCCACCGTGCGCCCGCGACGGTCCTCGGCCTTCACCACACCGCCGGTGACACGAATGGGCGTCGCCTTGCCGAGCGTGGCCTCGGCTGGCTGGATGTACGTGTTGCCGTTGGTACCGTCGACGATCACCGAGAACTCCGTCACCAGTTCCAGCGGACGGCCGCCGACGTCGAGGTCGAACGCCGGCGTCGTCGTCGTGCCCCGGGCCTCGATGCGTTCGAGCACGCCCGAGTAGGTCCCCTCGGACTGGAGCACGCCGGCGATCCCCTTGATCGTCGACAGGTCGGCGTCCACGAACCGGTAACGTGCCTGCAGGGGCGTCTGCGACGGCGACGCCGCGTGCCACGGGCCGAACGTCCCCTCTGTCTCGATCCGGCCCCGCGGCTGCGGATTCTCGAGCACCGTCGTGAACTTCATCGGCCGGTCGCTCGAGATCTCGCGCACCGTCAGTTGATGCATCACGAACCGGCGCGGGTTCTTGCGCGTATCGCGCGGCAGGATCGTCAGCGTCGCCGCGTCGGCTGTCACCCGGCCAATCAGGACGGCGGGCGGTTCGTCGTCTGCGCGCTCGCCGGCGGGTTCGGGCGATGGCGGAGTTCCACCCTCATCCGGCGCAGGGTCGGTGACCGCCGACGTCGTCGTGGGTGTCGGCGGGCCCGGCTCGTCGTGGTCATCGCCGCCAAGTCCGGGGAAGCGCGGCTGGCCCTCGCCGGGCGATGGTGGAATCGCGATCGCCAGTCCCTTCAGGGTCACCGTGTCCACCCGACGCGGCTTGCGCAGCATCTCGCGCCACGTCATCGTCGTCTCGAAGTGCTCGAGCTGCACCAGCGGAGGGACGTCGCGGCGACCGCGGTGCCGGATCACGAGCGGGCCGCCGCTGATGCGCGTCACGGGCCCGGGCCGCACCGAGATCGCCTGCAGTTCCACGTCGCTGTTCAACTTGCGCTCGAGCGTGGCGATGACCGACGTGCGCAGCCACTCCTCGAGTCGAGGCCGAGCCGTCAGCGCGACCGCCGCGACGAGCGTGACCGTCACCCCGAGCACGAACAGCACGGGGTTGCGCGCACGCGACCGCCACACGAAGGGCAGGGCGATCAGGGCGGCGACCAAGCACACGCCGAACACGACGAAGGCGACGGTAACGAGCATCGTTCGATGTGAGGCCGCCAGCCTTACGTGGCCGTCGGGTCCCCCGACGGTCTCGGTCGCCCGGAGGCGACGGCTACGAATGGGAATTGGCCCAACAGACAGCGTACGCCGTCTCGAGCGAGATTGCTCAACCGTGAGCCCGGGAGCGGCTAAGATTCACACCCATGCAGGACTTCGAGAAGCTCGGCGCCTTCTATCTCGGCCGGCCCTACGACCTGGCGACGCGGACCGCGACGCAGGCGCCGCTGATGTACGACTCGCGCGACCTGCTCACGCACGCGGTCTGCATCGGCATGACCGGGAGTGGCAAGACCGGGCTGTGCATCGGCCTCCTCGAGGAAGCGCTCATCGACGGGATCCCTGCCATCGTCATCGACCCCAAGGGCGACCTGGCGAACCTGGCGCTGACGTTCCCGTCGCTCAGCGCGGACGCGTTCGCACCGTGGGTCAACGAAGACGATGCGCACCGCGCGGGCGTGGACGTGTCGCAGTTCGCCGCCTCGGAGGCCGAGCGGTGGAAGCGGGGGATCGAGGGCTGGGGCCAGGATGGCGGGCGCATCCAGAAGCTGCGTGACGCTGCCACCGTCACGATCTACACGCCGGGCAGCAGCGCCGGCATGCCCGTGTCGATCCTGAAGTCCTTCGGGGTGCCGCCCGCCGCCGTGCTCGGGGACCGCGACCTCCTGCGCGAACGGCTGCAGACCACGGTGACGAGCCTGCTGGGGCTGGCGGGCGTGCAGGCCGATCCGCTGCAGTCGCGCGAGCACATCCTCGTCGCCAAGGTCCTCGAGACGGCGTGGGCTGCCGGCACCGACATGGATCTCGTGGCGTTGATCCAGCAGATCCAGTCGCCGCCCCTCACGCGCATCGGCGCCCTCGAACTCGACGCCTTCTACCCGGCAAAGGAGCGCTTCACGCTGGCGATGGCGCTCAACAACCTGCTGGCCGCGCCCGGCTTCGACCAATGGCTCACCGGCGAGCCGCTCGACGTCGCCGCGTTCCTGCGCACGCCCGACGGCAAGCCACGCGCCGCGATCTTCTCCATCGCCCACCTGAGCGACGCCGAGCGGATGTTCTTCGTGTCGCTGCTGCTCAACGAGGTCCTCGGGTGGGTGCGGACGCAGTCGGGCACCACGAGCCTTCGTGCGCTGCTCTACATGGACGAAATCTTCGGGTACTTCCCGCCCGTCGCGAATCCGCCCTCGAAGGAGCCGCTGCTCCTGCTCCTGAAGCAGGCGCGCGCCTACGGGCTCGGCGTGGTGCTCGCGACGCAGAATCCGGTCGATCTCGACTACAAGGGGCTGGCCAACACGGGCACGTGGTTCATCGGACGCCTCCAGACCGAGCGCGACAAGGCGCGGGTGCTCGAAGGTCTCGAGGGCGCGGCGGGAGGCACCGGGTTCGACAACGCCCGCATGAGCGAGGTGCTCGCGGGCCTCGGCAACCGCGTGTTCCTCATGCACAACGTGCACGAGCGGACGCCGCTGACGTTCGAGACGCGCTGGACGCTCTCCTACCTTCGCGGTCCCCTCACCCGCTCTCACATCAAGCAACTGACGCCCGACGCTGCGGTGGCCAGCAACGCGTCGCCGACGCCTCCCTCTCCGCAGGCGTTGCAGAGCCCCTCCACAGCGCCGGCGATCGACGCAAGCGGACCGCCGAGCGCGCCGACCAGCGCACCTCCCGTGCTGCCGCCAGGCATCACGGCGATGTTCGTGCCTGCACGCGGCGCAGCCCCGGCATCAGGGCGTCGATACGTGCCCGCGCTCTACGTTGCGGCGAGCGTCCGCATCGCCGACAAGAAGCGCGCGATCGCCGAGACCGTGCCCGTGCAGGCGATCGTGCCGCTGCAGGGCGGCGCCGCGCCGCTTGCCTTCGATCGCGCCGCCCCAGTGGAGTTCACGCCCGAGGACCTCGAGAGCTCTCCTCGTGGCGCGGCCAGTTACGCCGAGCTGCCGACTGCCGCGACCACGCCCCGCAACTACGACAAGTGGCGCAGGGACGTCGCGACCTGGCTGTACGACACGCAGACGGTGCCGCTGCAGGAACACGTCGGGACCGGGCTGCACTCGCATCCCGGTGAATCGGAGGGCGCCTTCCGCGCCCGTCTCGCCGAGGCCGTGCGCGAGCAGCGCGACGCGAAGATCGACGCGATTCGCAAGAAGTACGCCTCCAGGCTCACCACGCAGCAGGACCGCATCCGGAGGGCCGAGCAGCAACTCGGCAAGCAGCAGGAGGAAGTCACCTCGTCGACCGGGTCGGCCCTCCTCACGGCGGCAACCGGGGTCTTCGGTGCCTTGTTCGGGCGCAAGACCCTGAGTGCCGCCAACGCCGGGCGCCTGGGAAGCGCGGCGCGCGGCGCCGGTCGGGTGATGAAGGAGAAGCAGGACGTCACACGGGCGCAGGAGACGCTCGCGGCCGAGCAGCAGAAGCTCGCCGACCTGCAGGCGACGGTCGAGACCGAAATTGCCCGCGTGGCCGACGAGGACACCACGTCGCTGCAGCCGCTGATGCTGCGGCCCCGGAAATCGGACATCACGGTCGGCACCGCCACGCTCGCGTGGGTGCCCGATGACGGCGTTATCGGCTGACGGGCTTGGGCGTGGGCGGATCGGCGACGACCGCCGACGTGGCCCTTTCCATCCGGGCCATGCGCGCGAGGAAGGCCGGGTCGTCGCGCAGGGGATCGAGGCGCGAGTCCACCCTCGCGTAGGCAAGTCGTGACGAGTTGGCCTGGATGGCGCGGTCCAGCCACTCGAGCGCGTGTCCCCGCTCGCCAAGACTCACGTACGCGAGCGCGATCCAGAACGCGCCGTCACCGGAGGGGCGCTCGTCGTAGGATGCCCGCAGTTGCGTGAGCGCCTGCTGCGCCTCGCGCGGCTTGCCGGCATCGGCATGGATCTTCACCAGTTGCGACAGCACGAAGGATTCCTCGGCCGCGTGCTGCTCCATCACCGTCTGGCAGGCCGAGAGCGCCGCCGCCGTGCGCTGCAGCTCCGTGTAGGCCTTGCACAGCCCGATGTAGGCCGCCGTGTACCGCGGATCGAGCCGGAGCAGCGTCTCGTACGTGCGCGCCGCCTCCTCGAACCGCTTGGCATAGTGCAGGGTGGCCCCGAGATAGCCGCGCAGCAGCGAGGATCTCGGGTTGAGTCGCTGCGCCTCGGCGACCTGGTCGACGGCTTCCTCCACCCGCCCACGGCCGGCCAGCAGCATCGCATAGCGGATGCGCGCGTACTCGCAACTGGGATTGAGCGCCAGCGCGCGCGTGAAGTACCGCTCCGACTGATCGACGTTGTGCTGCTCGGCGTAGAGGTCGCCGAGTGCCGCGTAGGCTTCCGCGCTGCGGTCGTCGAGCCCGAGCGCGCGGGCGATGACGTTCTGTGCCAGCGGCAGCGCCTCGTCGGCGCGGAGCGCGTTGTGCCGGTACTGCGAGAGCAGGGCCTCGGCCCATTTCGCGTATGCGAGCACGAAGTCGGGGGCCGCTTCGGTCGCCATGCGGAACGCGTTGGCCGCATCCTCGACGTCCTTGCGGCCGCCCCGACCGAGGCGGCTCTGTCCCAGCGTGTACGCCTGCATCGCCGCCGGGTTGTCGATCGGCAGTTCGGTGCGCAGGGACGGGCGGGTGGTGGCGTCTACCGACGCGAGTTCGGCGACCACGCGCTGCGACAGCGTCGCGGTGAACTCGCGCATGCCTTCCCCCGACTGCAGGGTCTCCTCGAGCAGCCGGACCGGGCCGGCGGCGCGCACGAGCGCCACGCGCGCCTGCATGCCGTCGTCGGTGCGCGAGACCGCCACCTCCCCGAAGCCGGCGGCCTCGACGGCCGCCAGGATCGCGGCGGGGGGATGGCCCGCCATCGACTCCACCGCCGCCGGCGCGATGACGCGGAACGGCGGCGACGAGCGGAGATCCTGGGCGAGCTGCTCGATGACCAGCGGCGTGAGCGTCGGGTCGGCGCCCGCCCCTGCCCCGATGGCGAGCCGCACGTTGTCGGCACGGGCCGTCGTCGCCCCCGTGTTCGGCGACGCGATGGACGCCGAGTACCCCCGGAACAGCGTGCCACGCGGCAGCAGTG